>NZ_BPPH01000019.1:0-47313 GCF_021602765.1 Acinetobacter sp. KAM396 | reverse complement strand
AAATGAGTTTTACTATGATCAGCTACCCCAACAAAACAAGGTGGCTTAACTAGAGCGGAATATCACTTATAAATACGCTTTTAGTTGTTCAAACAAGTGGGACCACCTCTGCCCTTTACGCGCTATCACAAGATGAAGATCACCACTTGAGGGCTGCATCACAAGTATAGCTTAGCTTGCCATCTGTTGTATCACCTGCTGAATGGCTGCAATGGTTTTTTCTATGCTGTCATTGCTTAAATTTGGATGAACCAAGAACATTAAACTGGTTTCGCCCAATTGCTGTGCATTTACTAAACGCTGTGCAGGTCGCCATGCTGTACCATCAAAGGCGTGTTCTAAATACACTTCTGAACATGAACCGCTAAAACAAGGTACATTAAGCGCATTGATTTCCTGCATGATACGATCACGTGACCAACCAGCAGGTAAGTGTTCGCTATTGACCTGCACATAGCACTTGTAGTTGGCATGTACATAGTCGCTGTTTGGATAGTGCACAGTAAAATATGAACTGTCCTGAAATGCTGCCAAAATGCGCTGTGCATGCTCAGTACGTTTTTGGGTCCATTCTGGCATGCGCTGTAATTGTATACGTCCAATCACGGCTTGCATTTCCATCATGCGCCAGTTGGTGCCAAATGAGTCATGTAACCAGCGGAAACCCGGTGGATGTTGTTTGTGATAAATGCTGTCGTAATTTTTACCATGGTCTTTGTACGACCACATTTTTTTCCATAGGTTTTCATCATTAGTGGTGACCATACCGCCTTCGCCACCTGTGGTCATAATTTTGTCCTGACAGAAAGACCACGCACCAATATGTCCAATTGAACCGGCAGCTTTGCCTTTGTACATCGCACCATGTGCCTGTGCACAGTCTTCAATCACATACAGACCCTTTTCTTTTGCCAGTTGCATAATCGGGTCCATATCACACATCCAGCCTGCCAAATGCACACAAATAATGGCTTTGGTATTTGGAGTCAGTACCGCTTCAATGGTGCGGGCAGAAATGTTTTGTGAATCGAGCTCTACATCTGCAAAAATGGGGTTGGCACCTGCTGTCACAATGGAGCTTGCCGAAGCTAAAAAGGTGCGTGAAGTGACAATCACGTCATCACCCGTGCCAATGTTCAAGGCTTTGAGTGCAATATCTAAAGCGACAGTACCGTTAGCAAGTGCCACGGCATATTGGGTTTGCGCAAATTGGGCAAATTCTTTTTCAAATTCACGGCACTCTTGCCCTGTCCAGTAGTTGACTTTGTTGGACAGTAAAACTTGAGATACGGCATCTGCCTCTTGTTGAGTAAAGCTTGGCCATGGTTCAAAGGCAGTATTTAGCATGGTTTATCCTGGAATAATCTGATTCTTTAAATATTAAAAACTACTTCTTTTCAAGTATACGCGCTGGGTTACCAATAACAGTTACACTGGGTGGTACGCTTTTTGTGACAACAGCTCCCATACCCACCACAGCTCCTTTACCAATAACTAGCGGTTGGTCTGGAGTACCCTGCTTAATGACTGCACCTGTACCAATATAGGCATGATCATGAATATGAATATTGCCATTACATTTTACACCAGGGGCAAAAGTGACATAATCGCCGATCACGCAATCATGGGCGACATAACTATAAATATTGGCATGAAAAAATTTTCCAATTTTAATATTGGATGTCAGACAAGTGAAAGGGCAAAGTAAACTACCTTCACCAATCTGAACTTCATCTAAAATAACTGTATTACTTGCCTGAATATTCAAATGCTGAATTTGATCTTCAGTTAAACGTTTCACCAGTTTTTCACGAACCTGGCTATTGGCTATTGCAATCGTTACTGCCTTTTTTTGGTCAGGATACTTTAAGAAATCTTCATAACTTAAGACCTGATATCCATTTAATCTAGTACCTGCCCCACTATCATCAATAAATACAAATTGTTGTTTCTCTAATGTGGGATATTGTTGTCTAGCCAAAGGCATGACTTCTTTACCAAAACCACTTGCACCATATACACCAATATAAGAAATCATGAATTTGAATCCTTTTCTGAACCTGTAAATTTAGACATTGTGGCTTCACCCGCTTCATTGATGTCATCTTTGGCGAGCACTTTTTTCACCGTTTTTAGCATAATTTTAAAATCTAACCAGACTGATTGATTTTCGACATACCACGTATCGAGTTTAAATTTTTCTTCCCAACTAATGGCATTACGTCCATTGACCTGTGCATACCCTGTCATACCTGGGCGGACTAAATGGCGTTTGGCTTGTTCTTGATTATATAACGGTAGGTATTCCATGAGTAATGGACGTGGTCCGACGATGCTCATATCGCCCTTAATGACGTTCCATAATTCTGGCATTTCATCCAAACTACTAGAACGCAGCATTTTGCCAAAAGGGGTTAATCGCTCACTGTCTGGTAAGTGGTTGCCTTGTGCATCTACCGCGTCTTTCATGCTACGAAATTTGATCATTTCAAAAGGTTTGCCGTGTAAACCCGGGCGCACCTGCCGAAACAAGACCGGAGAGCCCAGATTTTTTTTTACTTTGTAGGCCACGAAGGCATAAAGGGGTGAAAGCAAGATCAGAGCTATGGAAGCAATAATAATATCGAGGAGGCGTTTAATCATGTTTCACCTTTTCAAAAATTGAAACGAACTGCTTAACTCCACTTTCTAAAGATAATTCCTGGATATAAAAGTTTCTTGCGTTTATACCCATTTGCAACTGTTCACTAGCAGACAAGTGATAAATTTTCAAAATAGCTTGCTGAATACTTTCTACATCCTCTGAAATAGCAATACATCCACATTCCGCTTTTTGCACAAGTTCAGCAGCATCTCCTGCTACCGCCATTAATATTGGTTTACCCATTGCCATATATGCTTGCGTTTTAGACGGTACGGTAATCTCAAATAATGGGTCTTTTTTTAAGTGTACTAGTAATAGATTAGACAGCTCTAATACACCTCCAACTTCAGCCATAGGCATACGTGGGATAAAAACAGCATTAGGTATACCTTCAATAATTGAGCGTTGTTTTAAGCGCTCAGTTTCTGTCCCTCCACCAACAAATACAAACTGAATATCTGGAAAATCCTGAAGATTTTTAGCAACCTCTAAAATAATATCTAAAGCTTGAGCTTTCCCCATATTTCCTGCAAAAACGATATTAAATTTGTTCTGCACGAGTTGTTGATATTCAACCTTTGCAGACTGAGCCTGAGTTAAACTCTGCTCATCACACCAATTATAAATAATGCTAATTTTTTCTTCTGGTACACCACGTTCTGTCAGCAGCTTTTTAAAGCCAGGACATAGCACGACAATATGATCAACAAATCTATAAACCAGCTTACAGATTGAACCAATAAGATTTAAAATTTTATTGTTATTCAACATGCCTGTTGCTTTTAAGGTATCAGGCCACATATCCTGAATGTCATAGACAATCGGTGTACGTCTAAAAAACTTAATGAAAATAGCAGCTATTCCCACAGTTAATGGGGGATGATAAGCATAAATGACATCGGCTTTTTTGGTCGAAAAAATGCCAAAAAGTATTGCCATAAATGCAAAGCTAATATAGTTAAAAATTCTTTTTAACGCAGAGCTATCATGATTAGGATATAAAGCAACACGTAAAATGGATATTCCATCTACTTCTTCACGTTGATAAAGTTTTAATTTATACCCATCATAAATTTTCCCACCTGGGTAATTTGGAAACCCCGTGAGTACCTGAACATCATGACCTTGTCGTTTTAACTCTTTGGCAAAAGCCAGTCCTTTAAAAGTAGGTTCAGGATCAAACCACTGCGTTAAAAGAAGAATTTTCATATTTTAGTACTTCTTCCATACCACACGGTTAACATAGTCGGTATAGCTTAAAATTATACGTGCCACCTTTTCACTCACGTTTGGCATACTGTAGTCAGCAACTAAACGTAATAATCTCTCCTCACCACGTGGTTGATGATCTAAAATTTCCAAACCTTGCAAAACACGCTCTGCAGTTAAGCCCACCATCATCACGGCAGCCTCTTCCATCCCTTCTGGACGTTCATGTGCCTGACGTAAGTTCAAAGCAGGGAAATTCAAAATTGAAGATTCTTCATTAATCGTGCCACTGTCAGACAATGTTGCTTTAGCAGAAAGCTGCAACTTATTGTAATCACTAAATCCAAGTGGTTTTAATAACTGAATAAGTGGATGAAACTCAATATTTAGTTCTTCAATGCGCTTACGGGTACGCGGATGGGTAGACACAATAACCGGATATTGATATTTTTCAGCTACTGCATTCAGCATTTGAACCAAATCTAAAAAGTTCTGGTCTGAGTTAATGTTTTCTTCACGATGTGCACTTACAATAAAATATTGATGCTCTTTTAAACCTAAACGCGCCAATACCTCCGATGCTTCAATTTTAGCCTTGTAATGATGAAGAACCTCAAACATTGGGCTACCTGTTTTAATCACCTGGTCGGCTGGCAAACCTTCTGCCAACAAGTAATCTCGTGCAATCGTACTATAGGTCAAGTTAATATCCGCTGTATGATCGACAATACGACGGTTAATTTCTTCAGGTACGCGCATATCAAAACAGCGGTTTCCTGCTTCCATATGGAATGTTGGAATTTTACGACGTTTTGCAGGTAATACTGCCATACAGCTATTGGTATCGCCTAACACCAACAATGCTTCTGGCTGAACCTGCTCTAATACTTTATCTACAGCAATGATCACATTACCAATGGTTTCTGCACCCGTTGCACCTGCAGCATTTAAAAAATGATCAGGTTTACGGATACCTAAATCGGTAAAGAAAATTTCATTGAGTTCATAATCATAATTTTGGCCTGTATGTACCAAAATATGATCAAAATATTGATCACATACTGCCATCACGCGCGATAAACGAATAATTTCAGGGCGTGTGCCCACCACCGTCATTAATTTTAATTTTTTCACAATTTTTACTCTTTAATGGGTTAATGGCATTGCATAAGTATCAGGTTTTTCACGATCAAATATTTCATTTGCCCATAACATCACAACCATTTCATCTTCACCAATATTGGTAATGTCATGCGTCCAGCCTGGCACAGTTTCGACAATTCTTGGCTCATCCCCACAAGTTTCAAGCTCATAGAACTCACCTGTCACCACATGCTTAAACTTAAATAATGCCTTACCTTTAATGACCAAAAACTTTTCTGTTTTAGTGTGATGATAATGTCCGCCGCGGGTAATACCTGCATGTGCAGTAAAGTAAGAAAATTGTCCTGCATCTGGTGTTTTCAGCATTTCTACAAATACACCGCGCTGGTCACCATATTTAGGTACGCTATAGTCAAATTGTTCAGGCTTCAAGAAACTTAAATAAGTCGAATATAACGCACGGGTTAAGCCTGTACCTACACGATCTGTAATTAAACTTTCACGTGATTGCTTAAAACCCGCTAAAGTTTTTGCTAAATTTCCCACACTAATTTGATACTCAGGTTGTACTGCAAAAATTTGTTCTACCTGTGCTGTACCTTGAATAATGTCCCAAAATGATTCCACCACATCATCTACATAAACCAGACGAATCATGGCATTTTCATCATGAATTTGAATAGGTAAATCATGTGCGGTGTTGTAACAGAAGGTTGCCACAGCTGAGTTATAATTTGGGCGTGACCATTTACCAAATACATTGGCTAAACGGCAAATATAAACTGCATTGCCCTGTTGCTGATTCAACTCTAATAATACCTGCTCACCACCTAGCTTACTCTGCCCATAGGCATTGTCACGTTCTGCCTGAATCGATGAAGAAAGAATAACTGGAGTCTGCTTTTTTGATTGTTTGAGAATATCTGCAATTTTTTGCGTAAGTGTGATATTTCCATCTATAAATTCTTGTTCATTTAAAGGACGATTAATCCCTGCTAAATGCACAATCCAGTCCGCAGCAAGTACAGATTGTTCTAATTCTGCTGAACTAGAATTACGGTTAAATGTTAAAACTTCAATTTCAGATTTTTCAGACAGAAATTGAATTAAGTTTTTTGCAATAAAGCCGTTAGAGCCTGTGACTAGAATTTTCATGTTTAAGCCTCTGGATCTATATACTGACCTTGGGTTAAAGCACGTACGAATTCAAGTTTTAATAATAACTTCTTCATACCTTCAACATCTAAGCGGTCGGTATTATGTGAGTTATAATCTTCAAATTCAGAAATTTTTGAGTCGCCCTCTTCTACATATTTTTCATAGTTGAGGTCACGTTGATCTGCAGGCACTCGGAAGTAATAGCCTTGGTCTATCGCAACCACCATTTCTTCACGGCTAAGCAAGGCTTCATAGGCTTTTTCACCATGACGCGTACCCATAATAGAAACAGGATGTTCTTCTACTTTAAGTAGTTCTTTTAATGCTTGAGCCAAAACTTCAATGGTTGCTGCAGGTGCTTTTTGTACAAAAATATCACCATTTTCACCGTGTTCAAACGCATATAAGACTAGATCAACCGCGTCTTCCAAAGTCATCATGAAGCGGGTCATGTTAGGGTCTGTAATGGTAAGCGGTTTACCTTGGCGAATTTGATCTACAAACAATGGAATGACTGAACCACGAGATGCCATCACATTACCATAACGCGTACCGCAAATTACTGTTTCTAGTTCTTCTAGGTTACGTGATTTTGCTACCATGACTTTTTCCATCATGGCTTTGGAGATGCCCATAGCATTGATAGGATAAACAGCTTTGTCTGTACTTAAGCACACCACACGTTTTACGCGGTTTTGAATGGCTGCTTCCAATACATTTTCCGTACCCAGCACATTGGTTTTTACCGCTTCCATAGGATGGAATTCACAAGAAGGTACTTGCTTTAAGGCTGCCGCATGATAAATGTAGTCAACACCACGAGTAGCACTTAAGATGCTGTTATAATCTCGTACATCACCAATATAAAATTTTAACTTCGATGATTGATACCTTTTACGCATATCATCTTGCTTTTTCTCATCCCGGCTAAAGATTCGAATTTCTTTTATATCAGTTTCTAAAAAGCGCTTTAAAACTGCATTCCCGAATGATCCAGTACCACCTGTAATAAGTAGAGTTTTGTTTGTAAAATACATAATTTAATCCGCTAAAAGTTGCATAATCTGAGAAATATCGTTTTCAATCAATTTTTGGGCATACGGTAATTCATTCTGGACAGCAGTTACTATTGCATTTTTCATAGATTCTACACTGTAAGGATTAAAAACTAAGGAAGGTTTACACACTTCATAAGTATAATTCAAATCTGCCGCAATAATTTTACATCCCCCATCAATAGCTTCTGCGAGTCCCAAACCAAAACTTTCAGCCAATGAAGGAAATATCAAATACTCATGACTCAAATAAAGTTCAGTTAGTTTTTCTCTATCTATAAAACCCACATTTTTTATAGGATAACCCAAATCAATTTTCTTCTGAATCAACTCGCATAAATTCAAATCAGAAGTTGGTACAGTAATTGTCAAACTACCTTTTTGCAACTCATCATGAGCCAAACAGAAAGACTCTATTAACCTATAATGATTCTTATGGGGAGAACTGTTACTAACATACAAAAAACTATCCTTTACTCTATTCATATTATAATAAGAGAAATTTAATTCAGGATAAAAAGGTAATTTAATAATTTTTTCACTTTCATTACTAAAGTATTTTTTTGATAGCTCTACTCGAATAAACTCACTTTGCACTAACCATAAGTCTGCATTACTTTTTAAAAAGTTTAATATATTTTGTTTAAAAACATATATTATTTTGTTTTTTAAAGAAAATTCTTTTGGAATTTTTAAAAAAAGTGGTTGATGGAAATAAACTAAAACTTTAGCATTCAATCTAATTGTGGGAGGTAGATTACCAAAACAAACAACCTTATCAAATTTATCTTTATTTTTTTTATAGAAAAAGTGTCGCTCCAAAATAGAATTAGATATGAATTTTTTTTTATTTATATTTATCTCATTAAAGCAATTCTCAACTCTTGAATCGAGCAAGTAAAAAACATCCAATGATTTCTTTTCAAAAAAATCAATTAGATATTTAAGGAGAACAAAACCACCTCCATTATTTATATATACAGCATCTAATAAAATCATAAACAACCTTAAACCATCGACTCAAACAAATCTTCCCATCTGGACATAATATTATCAACAGCATACTTTTCAGATTTAAGAGTACATGCTTTAGATAATACTAGTCTTTTTTCAGCCATTTCAATCATATCAATTATTTTAAGAGATAATTCTTCAATATCGCCATTACTAACTAGTAAGCCGCAATCATTATTTTCTATAATATCAGAAGGACCAGTTTCACAATCAAAAGCAACCATAGGTAAACCACATGCCAGACACTCTAACATCACTAAAGGAAGACCTTCGTATCGTGATGGCAACACATAGAAAGAACTCTTCATTAGCTCATAAGAAACTTGTTGAGTAACACCACATAATTGTACAGTTTTTTTTAGATTTAACTCATTGATCAAACCATTAAGACTTTCTTCTAAAGAACCGCTACCATAAATATCAAGCTTCCACATTGGATATAAAGTAATTACTCGACTCCATGCTTTTATTAATAGATCAAAACCCTTTTCATACTCTAAACGACCTAAAGAAATTACTCTACGAGAGTCAACATCATATTGATTAGGAAAAGTTTTTATAGAGGAAGGATTAGGAATAACTAATACATTCTCATTAGTTTTCAACCACTCATCTTTTGACTTTTCAGTTAAAACAACTAAAACATCTAATTTTTTTGTTTGTTTTACAATCTGTAATTCTCGTAACTTAGCTATGTACTGCCAAAAAAAACTGTTACCTTTATTTGCTAATAAATTTCTTGTACGAATACCATTACTAAAGTGTGCTTCATAAATTTTTTTAGCAGGATACTGAACTTTATATAAAAACTCCAGCTCTTTCCCCCCCATACTTATTAGAACATCTACTTTATTTTTTGATAAAAATAAATCCAAAAGTTTTCTATATTCAATTAACTTCTTATATGTATTAATTGTCTTTGATATAAAATTATTATTATAAATCATGTTAAAAAATAACTTAAATTTATATACTTCAACCCCTTTATCCAATTGAAAAAAAGGTTCTTCTCCATCAAGCATATCAGTTGTAATAATATATATATTATGTCTGCCACTTTTAGCCAAATAGTTAACCTTTTGAGTCAACACTCGTTCCATACCACCTGCATGTGCTAGTGAAGGAATAAAATAGAGAATTTTCATAAAATATACCTTTATTTTATATGAGACTTAACAGGAAATATTTTTGTTAAAATAAAAAACAAAAAGATAGCCCAACTAATTTTACGAAGAGGGAAAAGGTAATCAGATCTTATAATAAATAATGCTTGCCCGGCCAACATTAAATATGCAATGAATAAAATTAAATTATTTTTAAATTTAAGAAATTTAACCAAAGACCCAAGTAAAGAAAAAACTACTATTACTCCTAGAAGACCTAAGGACAAGTATGCTTCACCCACGATATTAGTCCCTAAACCAAAATCAGCATTCCTACCAAAATGTAAATACGTTGGAAGATTACCAGAAACCAAATAATCAGGAATATTAAAAAAATCTGTCAACTTACCTATACCAGGCACAATATTTAAAAGTGATGTAAAAGCATTAACAAAATATACACTATTGTATTCGTCAACAAAATCCACTAAAATATATAAATTTCTATTATTCACAATCAAATCAAGAAATGGATCAAATACATTCTGTGAATCTCTTAACCGGTTAAGGGCTTTATTAGTATTATCAACTTGATCTATCCCCAACTCTCTCAAAATCATTAGAAAGTACATAGATACAGCTCCAAGAAAAAGCATTACAAGAAGCAAAATTCCTTTTATCTTCTTTACAAGCAAAGAATATCCAACCATAAGTATTAAGAATATACTTATGGAGAACCCCCTTGACCCTGTAGATAATAAGATTAAAGCTACAAGAATTAAATAAAAAATCACAAAAAATCTAAGTTTTATAGATTTAGTTAAAAATACTAAACAAGCTAAAAGCATTGTTACGACTTCAAACAGCAAACCCACATAAGATGAATTCGTTACATCATTTAAATTTACAATACCTTTATATACATTTATTAAACGTGAAATACCACCTGTATAAAAAAAGATAACAAGTAAAAAAAAGGATATTATAGTAACCGTATAAACTAATTTTGATGAAACAGTATATCTATATTTTATATTTACAATACTTTTATTAAAATCACTAACAAAAAGCATATAGAAAGTATATGCTACCAAAGCCAAAGCAGTGGATTTATTGATGACAGAATAGTTTGTTGGAAATTGAAAAACTGAAATATAAGGATTGGTAGGATAGTAAAATATTGGGTATATAAAGTTACCCATCATAAAACCAATAAAAAATAAAAATTCAAAGCCAACCCCTGCCTCGAAACTCCTATTAAAATAAAAAAAATAAAAATTAATAAATAAAAAAATAACAAATACAAATAAGTTATAATTATAACTATAACTTACTGGAGCATTGTAATATATACCCAACGAAATCATGCAAAATAAAAAATTTAACAATAGTATAATATTATATATTTTTACTTTCAATTTAATTACTCCCAATTAAGAATTAACCCTATTTTTAATAAAAAACAACAAGGAAAATAAATATGGAAATAATAAAAAAAATTTAACTTTATAAGATTTCACATCAACTAAACTTAAGTTACATTTAAACAACCTATTTAAATGCAACACCCTCTTACAAAAATCTATAAAGCTTTCATTCTTACTACTTAATAAACAAAGATGAAAAAACAAATTAATACTTGAAAAAGAAAAATTTTTATTTAATACAATCTGTTCAATCATATGTATAACCACCCACTCTAAATCAGCAAGATTTTTACTAGAAAAAGTAAATGTTATTCCTTTAAAATTTTCGCGGTAATATATTAGTGTATCTTCTAAAAAAAATGCAGTTTTACTATTTAAGAAAAGCTTAGGAACCAAATAAGCATCTTCAAAGTTACGACCTAAAGGAAATTTTAAACTTTCAAAAAGTTCTTTCTTATATACACGTAACCAGCAAAACCAAGCTGAATTTTTAAAAATATTTTCATAAATTTTATCATTTAACTCCACCACCCCTTTTAAGTTAATATCTTTTAAGAATGGAAATTCCTTCCCGCATTCATTAAATCTTTTTGCTTCAAATTGAATAATATCAACCTTTACTTCCTTTATAATATTTAGTATTTTTGTTAAATATTTTGGATCTACCTTATCATCTGAATCCAAGAATGCTAAATATTTACCTGTCGCATGTTGGATACCAGTATTCCTAGCTCCACTCAACCCTTGATTCTCTTGATCTATAAAAACAAACTGCTCTTTTAAATTATTATATCGCTCAGATATATATTTGCGTGCAATTAGCATAGAGCTATCCGGCGTACCGTCATTCACTAGAATAACCTCTACACCCGCAACAAGTTGGCAGCATACACTCTCCAAACACTCCTCAATATATTTTTCAACATTATAAATTGGTATAATTAAACTTAAAAGCATACTGCTACCGTTTTAAATAAGTAGATATTAGGAACATTCTTTTTTGAGTGTTCCAAATAAGCCCATTTCTAAAAAAATAATTAAACAGGGTCACCGATAAGATTTCTGTCGTTAAAATGGCATAGATACCCCCGTATAACCCATACAACTTGACCATTAAAAAAGTTAATATTACATTAAAGAACACAAGTATAAATGTCTTCCGTTTCAAATATTCATATGCATTGAACTTAATCAAATATTTTTCTGCAATTGTAGACAGTCCTGAGAACAAGGTTACCAAACCTGCTAGCCACAATATCTCAGTAACCCGAATAAATTCAACGCCATAAAGTACGCTTACAACCCAAGGTCCAAAAAGATATAACCCTAGTGTGACAAACAAAGAAATAACCACCACTACCATATAAAGTTGCGCAACATTATTTTGACTTTTTTCTAAGCTCTCCTCTTGATAGATTCCAGTAAAATAAGATGAAATAATTGCGAGAAGAACAAAGTAAAAACTGTTACCTAATGTCATAGCTACAGTATAAATACCAAGATCAAATTGTGACTCTAAACCTAGGAAGAGCTGTGCCGTTTTAGTAAAAATTGCAACCGAAAGTGAATACAATAAGAGCTTTTGACCGACTGCAAAAGTATACTGTCTATATCTTTTTATAGCATATGGCAGCATGATGCCAACAGACAGTTTTTTTTTCGCATAAAGATATTTTCTTAATAAAAATGGTATTAGTGTTAGTAAAATAATGGGAATACCGAGTGTTTCAATCGGAAGTTGAAATAAAACAATTAAATAGCGCACACTTAATGAAATGATTAGCGCTGTGATATTACAATATGCATTTATCTTTGATTCGAGAATTGCATTAAAATAAATACTATAAACATCATGTACAGCAAAATAAATTGCAATACAAGTTGATATACCAAAAATATAGGTTAAACGATCTGTATAAAAATACAATCCACCTAAAGTAATTATTGAAAGTGAACCATAAATATAATCTCTTAACCTTTTGGAGGCATAAATTATATTTTCTCCAATTTTACGATTCTTGGCTGTTTTTTGAAAAATAATGTTCTCTGTTCCCATCAAGGATAACGTTTGTAAAATCGCAAATATGGAGCCAACGAAAGTCAATTTACCAAAGTTCTCAGGACCAATATATTTTGCTACGAATGAAGTTACGAAAATTAATCCAAATATAGCAATGAGCTTTTCAGACATCATCCAAATAGAATTTTTTATTCTAGGATCTTTAGCTGATCTTACAATTAACTTATACATACTTACAGTCGAATATCCGCATCTAACTGATTTAGAATGTATTTTAAATCGTATAAAACATATTTTTCTTTTGCCGCTGCTTTAAACTCATTTATAGACATCTGCTTAAATTGATCATGCGCAACTGCTAAAACAATGGCATCATATTTAGCGTTCGCCAAACTAGAAACAGGGTCTATACCATATTCCTTTGCAGCTTCTAACGGATCCACCCACGGGTCATAAATATCTAAATCTAAATCATATTCTTTTAAAGCTTTGACCATATCTACAATTTTAGTATTGCGAATATCTGGACAGTTTTCTTTAAAACTCAGGCCCATCACTAAAATTTTTGAACCGACCACTTGTATACGCTGCTTAACCATCTCTTTAATCAATTGTGTTGCAACATATTCACCCATACGGTCATTTAAACGACGTGCCGCTAAAATAATTTCTGGATGCAAGCCTAAAGACTGTGCTTTATGGGTTAAATAATACGGGTCTACCCCAATACAGTGCCCACCGACTAAACCTGGACGGAAAGGTAAAAAATTCCACTTGGTTCCCGCAGCCTCTAAAACAGCTTCAGTATCAATATCCAACTTATTAAAGATCACAGCTAATTCATTAATTAAAGCAATATTCACATCACGTTGGGTATTTTCAATAACCTTAGCGGCTTCAGCCACTTTTATACTCGGTGCTTTATGTGTACCTGCAGTCACAATCAGTTGATAGACTGCATCGACAAAGTCTGCAACTTCTGGGGTAGAACCCGAAGTCACTTTTAAAATATTGGTCACACGGTGTAGCTTATCGCCTGGGTTAATCCGTTCTGGGCTATAGCCTGCAAAAAAATCTTGATTGAATTTTAATCCAGACACTTGTTCCAAAACTGGAATACAGGCTTCTTCGGTAGCACCGGGGTAAACGGTAGACTCATACACCACTACATCGCCTTTTTTAAGTACTTTCCCAATACTGGTAGAGGCTTTAATGAGCGGGGTTAAATCGGGTTGTTTAAACTCATCAATTGGGGTTGGGACAGTCACAATAAAAAAATTGCAGCTGCGTAGGTCATCTAAATGAGCAGAATAAGTCAATTGTGTCGCTTGTTTAAGTTCTTCTGACGACACTTCTAAGGTATGATCTTGCCCACTTTGTAATTCTTGTATGCGTTTTTGCTGAATATCAAAACCCACCACAGGCAACTGCTTACCGAATTCAACCGCTAGGGGTAACCCGACATAGCCTAAACCAATAATGGCAATTTTTAGGTCTGAAAGCTGTAGCATTTGAGCGCCTTTAAATTTATATCTGAATTTTATGAAGAAAGAATCTTTCGGCGGGAATACTAGCAGAAATTTATGAAATTTCTATTATGATTTGTGCTCAAATTAGTTGAAAGATGCATCAGTGTATAGTTTTTGTGACTATTCAACTTTTTTAATTTAGATTAAATTCACAATTTGCGATTTTTATCATTTTTTTCGCGAGGAATTTGACAGAATCTGCAAAATGATTACAAATTGCTATGTACCTATTTGACAAGTTCGGTAAAATGGCGGCAATTGATTTAAAAATTTTTATAAATTAAAAATGGAATCTCGCGTGCGACACTTTCAACTGGCTGTTTTAATGGCATGTGGCATTGCCGCCACTGGCTGTGCTGTGACCTCTGGCTTACAAACCTATGACCTACCTACACAAGGTGCGTATCAAACAGACCAAGGCGCCCAACTAACGGTCGTTCAGCTAACACAGGACAATTTACCTAGCCACTTGCTCAATAATATTCAGAGTGCAAATTCTACCTATCATTTATTTAACAATAAGCAACACATTTACCGTTTAACTGCAGGTGATGTACTTTCAATTCAGCTTTGGGCTTACCCTGAGATTACACCACCTATCCAAGATATTAGTAATATCAAAGCGGCTGGCTATCCTATTGACCCAAATGGCAATGTATACTTACCTCTGCTTGGACAAGTCAAAGTTGCTGGCAAAACACTGGCTGAAACCAACCAATATTTACGCTCACAATTTTCGCGCTACTTAAAACACCCAGATGTAGTTGTGCGAGTTCTTTCTTATGAAGGACGCCGCTATTTTGTAAATGGTCAAGTCATGCGTAGTGGTCAGTACACATTAAATGACCAACCTATCAGTATTTATACAGCTTTGGGACAAGCAGGTGGCGTAAATACTGAAACAGGTGATAACACCAATATTCAACTGATCCGACAAGGACAAACCTATCACTTAAATGCTGTAGAATTAGAAAAGCAAGGGTTGTCTTTGCACAACTTACTTATTCAACCCAATGACACAATTTTTGTAAATGCAAAACAAAATCAAAAGTTATACGTTATGGGTGAGTCAAATAAAAGCCAGGCACTTACTTTACGTGATCAAGGCATGACCTTAAGTGATGTATTGGGTGAAAGTGAAGGTGTTAACCCTTATTCTGCAAGTGCTGCACGTATTTTTGTGATGCGCACAGATTTAAGCACTAAAACCTCTACAATTTATCATTTGAACTTAAGCAGCTTAGGCAATTTGGCTTTAGCCAATCAATTTCAGATGCAAAAAAATGATATTGTATATATCGATGCAACGGGGCTTACACGCTGGCAACGTATCATGAATCAAATTGTGCCTTTCTCGAGTGCACTTTACACATTTGACCAGTTAGGTAAATAGCATGCAAATTCAAAATGTTTTAGTTGTATGCATTGGAAATATATGTCGTAGTCCAATGGCTGAATATTTCCTAAAAAACAATCATCCCAATTTAAATATTGAGTCTGCAGGTCTCTCTGCAATGTCTGGACATTCGGCAGATGCAAAAGCTATACACTGTATGGATCAGCTGAATATTGATATGCGTCCACACATTGCCAGACAAATTACTGCCGAAATGATTAAAAAATCAGATTTAATTTTAGTCATGAGTAATAATCAAAAAAAACATCTTGAGCAAACTTGGTCTTTTGCCAAAGGAAAGGTTTTTCGTTTGGGGCATTGGCAAAATCAAAATGTGCCCGATCCTTATCAACATGATCAAGCTTTTTTTGATGAAACTTGTCGCAACATTCAAAAATACGTTTCTGACTGGCAATCCCATTTTTAATTTTTAGCAGTTTTATTTCATGAATTCGAATAGCACACCTCAAGACGATACCATTGACTTAAAAGAATTATTCTTTTCTTTGCTGTCGCAATGGAAGCTCATTGCTCTATGTACACTCCTTAGCCTCGTTTTCGCTCTCCTTTACTTAAAAGTAACGCCAAATGTCTACTCAACGGATGCTATGATTCAGGTTGAGGACGCTAAAGGTGCTGGTGCCGCAGCTCTTTTAGGGGATTTAGGAAGCGCACTACCTGGAGGAGTGGGTGGAAAGTCAGCTGCAGATGCGGAAATTGAAATCTTAAACTCGCGCAAAGTGCTCGGACAAACCATACAAGACTTAAAGCTAGATATTCGCATCACCGATAAACAAAATAGCTTGACGCATCGTTTGCTCAACACAGTTCAAAGTAAAGTTATCTATAAAAATAATGTTGTGACTTGGCAAGATAAAAAAAATGTATTTGTTATTCAATCTTTTGATGTGCCTAATTTTTATCTAGATAAAAAACTTACATTAAACTTTATCAATGGACAAGAGTTTAGCCTGTCTTATAAAAAAGATGTTGTATTTAAAGGAAAATTAAATGCGATCAATCAAAGCCTAGATCAGAAAGGTTTATGGAAAATTCAAATTTATGCGAAAAACCCTATATCGCATGATTTTTCAGTCACTAAATTATCTATGCCTTCAGCCGTACAATGGATAAAAAAAGATTACGGCGTAGCGGAAAGAGGTAAAAACTCTGGTGTGATTGGTCTTAACTACAATGGTGAAGATAAAGAACATATCACACAAGTACTTAACCACATCTTAAATATTTACCAAGCACAAAATATTGAACGCAAATCACTGGAATCGGCTCAAACATTGAGCTTCCTTGAAAAGCAACTGCCTGAGTTAAAACAACAACTCGAAGACTCTGAAATTAAATTTAACCGTTTCCGAGAACAATACAACACAATTGATGTAACACAAGAAGCGGAGTTAATGCTAAAGCAGAATGTTGAGCTGGAAAAATTAAAAATCCAACTACAACAGCAACAAGCAGAACTCTCTTCAAAATATACGCCTGACCACCCATTAATGTCAGCAATTAACGCTCAACTTTCTGAAATTAACAAAAAAACTTCAGAAATGACTCAATCCATCAAGCGTTTACCTGAAACCCAGCGACTGTACTTACAACTGTACCGCGATGTTAAGGTAAATACTGAGTTATACACTGCGTTATTGAATAGCTACCAACAACTCAAAATTGCCAAAGCAGGTGAAATTGGTAATGTGCGCATTATTGATACGGCAATTGAACCTGTAAAACCAATTAAACCTAAAAAGCTCATCACATTAGTACTTGCTATTTTTGTAGGTGGTTTTCTGGGTACATTGTTGGCCTTACTGCGTAATATGTTGCGTTCAGGTATTAAAGACTCGAATCAAATTGAAAATGAACTTGATTTACCTGTTTATGCCACTGTACCACGATCACCTGTGCAAGAAAGCCGTATTAACATACTGAAAAAGAAAAAGAATATTCCTATTCTTGCGGTGAAACACAGTGATGATATTGCCATTGAAAGCCTGCGCAGCATGCGTACTGCTATTCACTTTGCTTTAAGCAGTGCCAAAAACAATATCATTATGATTTCTGGCCCTGCACCAGAGTTGGGTAAATCGTTTATTTCAACTAACCTAGCCACCATTTTGGCGCAAAGTGATAAGCGCGTATTATTGATTGATGCCGATTTACGTCGCGGTTATATGCACAAATATTTTAACTATGATGTGCAACCTGGTTTGGCTGAATATTTAAATGGTCAACACGAGTTAGGCAATATTGTACGCAGTACTGAAGTTGAAAATTTAAGCATCATCAGTCGTGGTAAAAGCCCTGCTAATCCGTCAGAATTGTTAAGTACGCAAAAATTTGCAGATATGCTAACGCACTTGTCGAGTCAGTTTGACCATATTCTGATTGATACCCCACCAGTTCTTGCGGTCACCGATGGGATTATTATTTCACAATATGCGGGTGTGAATTTGGTTGTGGCACGTTATGCCAAGACGCAAATGAAAGAGCTTGAAATGACTGTCAACCGCTTTGAACAAGCTGGCGTTAAAGTAAACGGCTTTATTTTGAATGATATTCAACGTGAAGCGGGTGGCAGTTATGGTTATAACTATGCTTATGCCTATAAAGCTAATAAGGATGAGAATTAATTTGAAATGATCGGTGGGCTGAAATCAGCCCACCACCGCAATACTCACCTATTGTTAAAGAATTTTCTATTGAAATTTACAACAATACTCAACAATTCAGATTGCAAAACTCCACTCAAAAACCTATCTTGTTTACAGTTTATAAACGCTGAGAATATATAAGCATGTTTCCACCCAAAGCGCTGTTGGCGACACTGGCATTAAGCTCATCCTTAACCTTTGCCCAAGGCATTGTCTTAAATGACCAAAACTTACGTACCGATTTAAACTGGCTAAATCAGCAAGGCGTCATTCAAATTAGTACGTCAACTTGGCCTATGAGTGGTGATGAAATTCAACGTGCACTTTCTCAAGCCAAAGTCAGCAACAACAATCAACAAAAAGTCATCGATGCAGTGGTGGCACATTTAAATGCCAATAACCAACTGCTGAAAGCCTCGCTTTTTGCAGAAACAGATCAAAAAAATATTCCACAAGCCTTTGGCGACCAACAAAAAGCGCAATATCAAGCAGGCTTGGAACTCAATGCAGGCAATCAACACTGGGATGCTAAAATTCGGGTCAATGCAGAAAAAGACCCACAAATTGATAACGATCAAGATGTCAATGTTGAAGGTTCCTATATTGCAGCCAAGCTTTGGAATCAATGGCTCATTGCTGGGCAAATTCCAACCTACTGGGGGCCTGCACATGACGGCAGTTTAATTCGTGGCGATGCTAGCCGCCCAGTTTACGGCGTAACTATGCAACGTGCCGAACAACAAGCTTTCAGCAACAAATGGTTGTCATGGATTGGTCCATGGCAATATCAAGCCTTTGCAGGTCAGTTGCATGATTATGATGCTGTACCCGATGCCAAATTGATTGGTTTACGTGTCACTGCACAACCGCTGCCTTATTTGGAATTGGGTGCTTCACGTGCCTTTCAATGGGGGGGTGAAGATCGTCCAGAAAGCTTGAACTCACTTTGGGATGCTTTTGTTGGCAATAAAGACAATGGTGGTACTGGTGAACCTGACCCATCTAACCAGATTGCTGGCTTTGATGCACGCTTAAACCTACAGCCATTGGTACAAGTGCCAATGGGTGTCTATGCACAATATGCAGGTGAAGATGAAGCGGGTGGCTTACCCGCTAAAAAAATGTATCTAGCTGGGGTAGATTACTCATCAAGCTATCAAAATATGCCATTCCAACTCTATACTGAATGGGCTGACACTCGTACCAATGGTAAAGCATTAGGCATCACTTATAACCATACCAATTATACTGACGGTTTCTACCAACATGGCTATCCTTTAGCGCATGCTATTGGCGGTGATGGACAAATGATTTCAGTCGGTGGTGATATTCGTTTTGATCGTATGAACCGCGTGAATGCACGTATGCTGTTTGCCAAATTTGATCAGGCGGCTAATTCACCAGCGAGAAGCGAAACCAATAAAGCTTTCCCAGAAAAAGATCAGTTAAAAGCTTTGGATTTGACTTGGACACACTATTTACGCCCAGATATTCCACTTAAACTGAATGGCTGGATTAGCGATTCCGATGTCCATGGCAATGATGCTGGTGCATCGATTGGAATTGAATTTCCTTTAGAAAAAGGATTATTTTCTTATTAAGTCTACCAGCTAGACCGAAATACTTCATGGATGAGATCGACACCGATTTCATCCATTTTTCTAAGATTAAAAATTCAGCGCAACTCAATTATTTAACGCAAAATTTCAGGCAACGCCTTATAACTACCGCTTTTGCTTAATTCAATTTTCATTTTTTGCAGCATTTGATACGGTTGCTGCTGCACAAACATATTCACAAAACTTAAAGGAATCGAGCCTTCAGGGTTGGCATAGCCATAGGTACTGACTTTGACTTTTTGATTGCCCAGTTTTTTAAAGGTCCAGTCGCCTTCGTAGTTCTGAATACGCACATAATTTGGGTTCAAGGGATAACCCCCCTCAATCGCTTTATTTTGAATACTAACCATACCTTGCGCATCTTTACTCATTTTACCTTTGACCACCAAATCACGATCTTTTAGTGGAAAAGGAAAATCCAGCACCATATACAGCAAGAACTCACCTTTTTGGTCATCACGTGACAAAACTTTGACACTGCCCACATAAGGTACCCATTTCACGGCATGATCAACATCTAAAATTAAGGCAGCAGCTTTTTCTAAAGGTACATTAAAGGTGGTTTCGGCCTTATACAAAAACACAGGGCTAGACTGCTGTTGAAAGGTCCAGACTTTAATATTGTTTTTATGTATGCTCAGTTTGGCATGTTCAATATTTTGTGCAGAGGCCGCACAAATACAGGTGCTTAACCCAAGCATCAACAGAGATTTTTTCATTTTATTTTGCATCTTATTTTAGTTTTATGTGAGGTCTGATGCGTCATCATCCATGACATCAGACCCTAGTTTTAGCGGCAGATTGAAAATTGTTCAAGCAATTTTTATCTATTTCGGATTCCTGTGCAGTTTTTAAACCTGAATATCGTTAAATCCAAGAACATCTTTCATATCGTATTTACGCGCTTCGCGTCCCACCACCCACGCTGCAGCACGCACGGCACCTGCAGCAAAGTTCATGCGGTTGGTGGCTTTGTGGGTAATTTCCACACGCTCGCCATCGGCAATAAACATCGCAGTATGTTCACCCACAATGTCGCCACCACGAATGGTTTGGAAACCTATACTTTTACGTTCACGTCGCCCTGTGTGTCCTTCGCGGCAGTAAACAGCATCGTGTTTTAAATCACGACCTAAGGTTGCTGCAATGGCCTCGCCCATCATCAATGCCGTGCCTGATGGTGCATCGACTTTATGACGATGATGCGCTTCAATCACTTCAATATCTACACTATCACCAAAGACTTTGGCTGCCAGTTCCAACAGTTTAATAGATACGTTTACCCCAACTGAATAGTTGGCAGCATACACTACTGGCGTCTGTTGAGCCGATTCTTCTAAGAGTGCTTTTTGTTCATCATTCATGCCTGTGGTACCAATCACAATCGCTACACCTGCTTCACGGCAAAGCTTTAAGTGCTGTGCAGTAGCAACTGGTGCGGTAAAGTCGATTACGACATCACAGTCAGCTAATACTTGTTCTAGACTGCCCACGACTTTCACACCGAGTGTACCCACACCTGCCAACTCTCCTGCATCTGTCCCCAAGAGGCTGCTTTCTGGGCGTTCGACTGCGGCTGCCAATTGGTAGCCTGCTTCTTGAACGGCTTGAATTAAGATGCGCCCCATACGGCCGCCTGCGCCTAATACACCAATGCGTGGAGTTGCTGTCATAGCATATTCCTAAAATAGATTCTCAATTGTGCTTACTATAGCAAAACTCGCTGCCTAGACTAAGTTTGTCTGCCAAGTTTCTGGGTTTATTTTTATCCGAAAGTAACCCTAGCTGTACTACTGATGGTCACTTTACACCCCTCAGGTAAACTTTTAACGAAGCGATGCTAAAAATTTATCTGAAAATACTCATTTTTTGTTTTTATTTCACAAATTTGCAAACTTGCATGCGCAGACTAGCCTGCACGAATGATAACAACTGCAAAAATTAAAGGGGATTTACATGCATTCGAAGAACATGGTATTGGCATTATTGTTAGGCATGAGCACAGCATCCGTATTTGCAGAGCCCGCACTTCAAGAAGGGGATACGCTAGAAAGCCTGTCCAAAGTCCGTATTAGCGTGACACTACAAGAACCGCTTGCTGTTGAAGTTGATACACCTGAACTTGAAGAAACAGCAGCAGAACATGGGGTTGTTGCAAGCGCTCAACCACAAACTACTGTTGAAACAGCAACGACTGAAATGGTTGATGTTTTAGAGATTGATGTGCCTGAAATCGAATAAGCGTGCAACAGATACAACAAAGGCGATCCTTAAGATCGCCTTTATTTTTTGAGTTTAGATCAGGTTGTGCTTCGACATACCTAATCTAAGTTTCCTTAATCAAACAAACGATCAAAGAAAGACTTCTTCTTTGGTGATGACTGACTGCCCTCACCTTCCATCGTCGTCTGTAATTCTTTTAACAATTCACGCTGACGTGCAGTTAAATTCACAGGTGTTTCCACCACAATACGGCAGAGCAAATCGCCCTGCATACTGCTACGCACAGGTTTTACCCCTTTACCACGCAAACGGAATAATTTACCCGTCTGTGTTCCCTCAGGCACTTTCAGGCTCACGCGACCATCTAGAGTCGGAATTTCAATTTCCTTACCTAAAGCAGCATCGGCAATGCTGACAGGTACATCCATATATAGGTCGGCACCATCACGCTGGAAGATTTCATGCTCGCGCACCACTACTTCTACGTATAAATCTCCCGATTGACCATCACGAATCGCTTCACCTTTACCCGTTAAGCGTACACGGTCGCCATTGTCCACCCCTGCAGGAATGGTCACTTCAAGAGTTTGTTGACGGTCTGACACCCCTGAACCATGACATTTTTTACATGGATTCTTGATGATTTTGCCCTGACCACGACAGGTACTACAGGTTTGCTGTACCGAGAAGAACCCTTGTTGCATGCGTACTTGACCCGCACCATGACAGGTTGGACAAGTTTCAACATCATTTGGATTTTCTGAGCCTTTACCATCACAAGCGTCACAAGGCGCAGGTGCTGTAAAGGTGATGGTTTTCTTGACGCCTTTTACTGCTTCTTCAAGCGTGAGTTCCATCACATAGCGTAAGTCTGAACCACGACGCGCACGTTGCTGACCACGCCCACCGCCACCGAATGCACCACCGAAAATATCACCGAACTGGCTAAAGATGTCTTCTGCACTAAAACCACCGAAGCCACCGCCGCCGCCCATACCACCTTCAAAGGCATTGTGCCCCATACGATCATACATGCTGCGTTTTTCGGCATCCGATAAAACTTCATAAGCTTCTGCAGCTTCTTTAAATTTCTCTTCGGCTTCGGTGTTGTCTGGGTTGCGGTCAGGATGATATTTCATCGCCAACTTACGGTAGGCTTTTTTTATTTCATCATCACTAGCGGTTTTAGCAACACCCAAAACCTCATAATAATCACGTTTAGCCATGTCTGGCGATGCTCCTCACGGAATTCTAATTAAAACTGAACTGATGTGTGAAATTGGGGTAAAACTAAGTTTTACAAGGGGAGACTGCTAAAAATTTTAGCTGCCTGCTGAATACACGCGAAAAGTCCTTAGAATACGGCTTTATTTTTCAAAAATTTGGATAGCCCTTTAATCCAAGCATTGATTAAAAACAAGAAGGCAATCACGGCAAAGACGACACCTGCCACGGTGCAAGCTTTGACCCATAAAAAGGCATCCCAAGGAAAGAAAGCCAATGGAATAAACCACAATGCAGCAAACATTGCCAATACCGTATAAATCACCACATTACGCATGACCCATAAAGCCTGCGCCTGTAACCAGACTTCAGTGCTATCGACCACAATCACTTTACGGGCATACCAATAAGCTAACGCGCCGCTCACCACAGTAAATAAAGCAAAAAACATAAACACGTAAGAGATCGCAACCGAACGGCGAAACTTTAACAAGTTATCTTGCTTCATAATGTGATTAAACCCCATCTGTGCCATGCTTTATTTTTTAATCTGGCGCATGCTGTAACGTATGCAAAGGCTGAAAAATATAAGGTGCTACTATATTGAAATTTTCCAAGTTTCGCACCCGTTATTATGTCACTTTTACAGATTATGTGGATTTTTTTTCACTTTAAACCACTGGGCGTATAACGCAGGTAAAAAGAACAGAGTTAATAAGGTCGCCACAATTAATCCGCCCATAATCGCCACAGCCATCGGGCCAAAGAAAATACTGCGAGAAAGTGGAATCATGGCCAAAACAGCCGCTAATGCTGTGAGGACAATTGGACGACAACGGCGTACCGTGGCGTTAATAATCGCATCCCACGGCGACTCTCCTGCCCGAATATCCTGCTCAATCTGATCAATTAAAATCAGGGAATTGCGCATGATCATGCCCGATAAGGCAATCGTGCCAAGCATCGCCACAAAACCAAAGGGTTTGTTAAACAGCAACAGAAACAATACCACACCAATAATGCCAAGCGGCGCAGTCAAAAATACAATGAACGCACGAGACATGCTACGCAGTTGAATCATTAACAAGGTCATCACCACTGCAAGGAAAACTGGCATGCCTGCATTGACTGACTTTTGCCCACGTGCCGACTCTTCAACTGTACCGCCCACTTCAATTAAATAGCCATTTGGCAATTTTTCACGCAAGGCTGCCATCGGTTCAGATAATTCGGCCACCACCGTTGCAGGTTGCAGATTGCTACGAATATCGCCACGTACGGTAATGGTCGGCAAGCGGTTACGATGCCAAATTAAACCTTCTTCAAAACGGTATTCAATTTGTGCGATTTGCGCCAACGGCACCGATGTTCCACGTGAAGTCGGTACCGCCAAGCTGCTTAAAGATGCGACATCTAGGCGCTCAGTTTGATCGCCACGTAAACGAATTTCAATCAGTTCACGTTTTTCACGATACTGGTTGATTGCGGCGCCACTGATAGAGCTATTGAGGAAGTTAGCCAAATCTAGACTCGACACTCCCATTTGACGGGCACGGTCTTGATCAATCTGCAATTGAATGACTTTGCTCGGCTCACCCCAATCTAAATGCACATTGGTGCTGTTTGGGTTGGCACTGATGGTGGCTGCGACTTGCTGCGCCCATTGTCGTACTTGTGCCAAGTCTTCGCCTGACACGCGAAATTGCAATGGATAACCCACAGGCGGACCATTTTCCAATAACGACACGCGAGTACGCACCTCTGGCAATAACAAGCGAATTTGCTCTGATAAATTACGACGAATTTCATTGCGGTCTTCTAAGGAAGATGCCAACACCACAAATTGGGCAAAACTGGCTTGCGGCAATTGCTGATCTAAGGGCAAATAGAAACGCGGTGAACCTGTGCCGACATAGGCCACATAATTGTCGATACCTTGTTGTTGTGCTAAAAACTTTTCAACTTTTTTAACGGCTGCTTCTGTGGCTGTTAAGGATGCACCCTCTTCAAGTTTTAAATCGACTAAAATTTCTGCCCGATTGGAAGGCGGAAAGAATTGCTGCGGTACCAATTTAAACATGGCAATGGATAGAACAAAAATGGCCACGGTCGCTGCAATGACAGTTTTGCGATAGCGTACACAGGTATTGACCCAACCTCGAAACACTTGATAAAAGCGAGTTTGATAAGGGTCGTGTAATTCACCTGTTGGCTGTACCTGCGGCTCAGCTTGTTTGCGTACACGCGCCCAAAGACGTTGATACCACGGCGCTCGCTGTGCATGACGCTGAAAATCTGGCAATAATTTATCGCCTAGATAAGGTACGAATAGCACGGCAGCAAACCAGGACACCACCAAAGCAATGGTGACCACTTGGAAAATTGAACGGGTATACTCCCCTGTACTTGAGGCTGCTGTGGCAATGGGTAAAAAACCTGCTGCGGTAATCAATGTCCCAGTCAGCATAGGAAAAGCAGTCGTTCGCCACGCATGACCTGCCGCTTGCAAGCGGCTATAGCCTTGCTCCATCTTAATTGCCATCATTTCAATGGCGATAATGGCGTCATCCACCAATAATCCGAGCGCTAGAATAAGCGCACCGAGTGAAATTTTGTGCAGCCCGACATCAAACAAATGCATACCTGCAAAAGTCATCGCCAAAACCAGTGGAATGGAAAATGCCACCACCAAGCCAGTACGAAAACCCAATGAAAAGAAGCTGACCAAAAGCACGATAATCACCGCCTCAGCCAAGACTTTCATAAATTCATTGACGCTGTGTTTTACCGCTACAGGTTGATCAGACACTTTTTGCAGTTGCATGCCTAAAGGCAAAGTTTTTTGCAAACGAGCAAATTCTGTTTCCAGATTTTTCCCCAAAGCCAAAATATCTCCGCCTTTACGCATCGACACCGCAATGCCAATGCCGTTTTCGCCCATAAAGCGCATACTTGGTTGGGCCGGTTCGCTAAACCCACGATAGACTTCGGCAACATCGCCCAGTTGAATGGTGGTGCCATTCACCAACAGTGGCATTTGTTTCAGCTCATCAACACTGTTCAATGCACCACTCACACGTACCTGAATACGGTCTGAATGAGTTTCAAAAAAACCTGCGCTTGCCATGCTGTTTTGTTGTTGTAAGGCTTGCTGAATGGCGGTAACAGGAATTCCGAGTTGTGCGGCTTTGGTATTAGACAACTCAATCCAGATTTTTTGGTCTTGCAAACCGACCAAATTGACTTTGGCCACATCTTTGACCCGCTGCAATTGTAGCTGCAAACGGTCGGCATATTCTTTGAGGGTGGCGTAATCATAGTCTGCGCCTGTAAGCACATAAATATTACCAAAAGTGTCGCCAAATTCATCATTAAAAAATGGGCCTTGTACCCCTTGTGGCAATTCATGGCGAATGTCATTGACCTTTTTACGCACCTTATACCAGACATCTGGAATTTGGCTGGAACGCATGGAATCTTTGGCAATAAAAGTCACCATGGACTCGCCCGGACGCGAATAAGCCATGATGCGTTCATAATCGCCCGTGCTCATCAATTCTTTTTCAATACGGTCAGTGACTTGTAAGGATACCTCTTTGGCACTCGCTCCTGGCCAATAGGTTTGAATCACCATCACTTTAAAGGTAAACGGCGGATCTTCACTTTGTGCCAGTTTAGAATAGGAAAAAATACCAACAATGCCCAACAACAGCATCAAGTAGACCACTAAACCCTTATTTTTTAACGCCCATTCGGATAAGTTAAAATTCATATTTTAACGCTCCGTCTGTGTAGCAGCAGGAGCTGCCTGAGCTTTAGTATTGACCGCCTGTACAGCTTGATTGTCACGGTTAATTGGGCGGATTTTTTGTCGATCACGCAGTAAATGTACCCCACCCATCACCACATAATCTTGCGGCTGCAAGCCACTGAGTACAGGCACGCTGTCCCGTCCATAAGCGCCCAAGGTAACAGGAACTTGGCGCACGGTTGAATCAGGCTGTAAAACCAAAACAAAAGCTTGTTGCCCCGTTGCCGATACGCTAGATAAAGGTACATATAAACCCTGATTGGCTTGGCGAGTCAGAAATACCCGCGCACTTTGCCCCAATTGAATCTGTGCATTGCCTTCGCGTAAAGCCACTTTGACTTTAAAAGTACGCGACTGATCTGCCGCAGGGGAAATTTCTCGAACCTTACCTGTAAAACGACTATCAGGTTGTGACCATAAACTGACCGTGGCCTCTTGCCCGACCCGAATATCAGCAACTGCTTGTTCAGGCACGCCAATCTCGACTTCACGTTCTCCATCAATCGCCAATTGATAAGCGACCTGCCCTGCCGCTAAAACCTGCCCAACTTCAATATTGCGTTCAGTAATCACGCCATTTTTTGTGGCACGTAACTGGTTATAGTCGGTTTGATTACTGCTAACCGCATAATTGGACTGTGCCTGTTTCAACTGTGCCATAGCATGTTGATACTGGTTTTTGACTGCATCATATTGCGAGCGGCTGACTGCATTCATGGGTAACAATTGCTGAAAACGCTGCAATTCATCACTGGCAACTTTTGCAGCAGATTGCGCACTTTCCAGTTGCGCACGTGCGGCATTGAGCTGTAATGCTGCATCTTGCACATCCAGAGTTGCTAAGACTTGCCCAACCTTAACCCGATCTCCCACATCGGCAAAACGCTGTGTAACTTGCCCTGCAACCCGAAATGCCAAAGCAGTTTGCTGACGTGCTTGTACCTCGCCTGCATAGCTTTTTTGCTCAAGATGTAAACTGCTAGGCTGAGTCACCATCACCAAAGGGACTTCCTGTTCAACCTCGGTTTTTTGCTTGCTGCATCCCATTAGGGTGATACAGCACAGCAGCATCAGGCTACCAATGAGATTCTGAGTCGTTTTCATCTAGCGTGCTCTTATTTAAACGTTTTTATTAGGGCAGAATACGCAGTATATTAAATTGATTATTTTTTAATTAATATACCACTAGGTACATTAATTAAAACTGAAGCGTCATTTTCTAGTTGTACTGATGCAAATTAGGAGGAGCGTGTGCAGATTCATGTCGGAAGACCCAAAGATTTAGAAAAACGCCAACGTATTTTAATGTCGGCAAAACACTTGTTTTTAAAGTTGGGCTTTCATGGTTCAAGTATGAATCAGATTGCACGTGAAGCAGGCGTGACCAAATTAACGGTGTATAATCACTTTCAAGACAAAGCCACCTTATTTTCCTGTGCCATTGAAGAAACCTGTGAAAGTCTGCTCAAAGCACAGCCTTTGGACTTGACTGCACATCGCAATTTTAAGCAGGCTTTATACCAAGCCTGTGAACTGTCCTTGAACTTGGTCAATATGCCTGAAGCGATTAAATTAGAGCACTTGCTGATGGAGCTGGCCTCGGAGCAAAATCCGTTGGCATTGCAGTTTTACAATGCCTCACATGCCAAACTTCGCGCGATGTGGGAAAGCTTCTTTCGTCAAGCTGCAGAACTAAAATTTATTCAGGCAGATGAACCTAAAACACAAACAGAATTGATCGTTTCCTTACTGCATGGTTTACGTCACCACGAAGTTTTACTCGGTGTACGTGCCGTGCCCGATGCTGCACAATCTCAAAAAATTATTGAAGATGCGATTGGTATTTTTATGCTGCGTTATGGCTGAACAGGCTAATAAAGGTTGATCTAAATCGGAGTTTCTTTTACCAAATAGCATTCCACTCCGCCCTGTATTTCTCTCCTAAATACTGCCGCTTGGCTCTATAACTTCAGATGCGCAAATTCCATGCAACTTTTGTAGATAGCCCGCTTGGATTGTGTCTAAATCGGGGTATAGTCTTAACAGAGTAAAAACACAGAACATGGAGAACAACGAATGATTCAACAAATTGATGCTCCTCTACGCGATGACGTACGCTTACTTGGCAACTTATTGGGTGAGACCCTCAAGTTACACGCAGGACAAGATTTGTTTAATCAGGTCGAACAAATTCGTGCTTTATCTAAAGGCGCGCGCGATGGACAAGCCGAAGCTGAAAAACAACTCGAACAACTGTTTTTAAGTCTAGAAGATGACGAAATCTTACCGCTCACCCGTGCCTTTACCCACTTTTTGAACTTTGCCAACATCGCAGAGCAATACCATGTGGTGCGGAGTCGTCGCCAAAGCGAATTTGATGAACATGCTGTTTCTCCAAATCCTCTCGATCGCTTATTCCTCAAGTTTAAAGACAACCAAATTTCTGCAGAAACCCTCTTTCAACAAGTCTGCGAACTGAAAATTGAATTGGTTTTAACTGCGCATCCGACTGAAGTCAGCCGTCGTACCCTAATTCAAAAATATGACGATATTAATGACTGCCTGTCTAAAATGGATCAACAAAAACTGACGCCACGTGAACGTGAGGCAGTTTTGGCAGATTTAAAACAGCTCATCAGTTCAGCTTGGCAAACCGATGAAATTCGCCAACATCGCCCAACTCCCGTCGATGAAGCCAAATGGGGCTTTACCACCATCGAACAAACCCTGTGGAATGCAGTGCCTAAATTCATACGTGAATTAGACAGCATTGTGCAGGAACACTGTGGACAAAGCCTGCCGCTGAACGTTGCGCCTGTGCGTTTCGCCTCTTGGATGGGCGGTGACCGCGATGGCAACCCCAATGTCACCCATAAAGTCACTCAAGAAGTATTGTGGTTGTCGCGCTGGAAAGCAGCAGAACTGTATTTACGTGATATTGAAAACCTGCGTTGGGAACTTTCCATTCAGCAATGTAGCCCAGAATTGCTAGATGCTTTAGGACATTCCCATGCAGAGCCATACCGTGAATATTTACGCGACACTCGTGAACGCCTAAAAGCCACCCGCGACTGGTTAGCAGCAAAATTACAAGGCAAAGATGCTGATGACAGTTTGGTGATTAAAAACAAAGACGAGTTGTTACAGCCTTTATTACTGTGTTATCGCTCGCTGACGGCTTGCCAATTGTCAGACATTGCGAACGGCAAATTGCTAGATTTAATACATCGTGTGAATTGTTTTGGTATTGAATTACTAAAACTGGATATTCGCCAAGAGTCAGGACGTCATCGCCAAGCCATTTCTGCCATTACCGAATATTTAGGTTTGGGCAATTTTGAAACATGGACTGAACAAGCGCGTCAGAACTTCTTACTTCAAGAACTGCAAAGTAAACGTCCATTATTGCCCAAATTCATGCAGGAACCTGCAGAAAGCCTGATTCAACATCCCGATGTGCAAGAAGTGTTTGCAACCATGCGCACGTTGGCTGCACAGCCGCAAGAAAGCTTGGGCGCTTATATTATTTCCATGGCGGAATATCCAAGTGATGTGTTGGCGGTGTTATTACTGCAAAAAGAAGCAGGCATTCAGCATCCTTTACGTGTGGTGCCGCTGTTTGAAACCCTGAAAGATTTGGATGGGGCTGCCCAAACCATGAATACCCTATTTAATATGCATTGGTACAAACAGCATATTCAGGGTAAACATGAGGTCATGATTGGCTACTCAGACTCCGCCAAAGATGCAGGTTTTATGTCTGCCAACTGGGCACAGTACCGCGCTCAGGAAGAACTGACTGCGGTAGCGCAGCAACATGCTGTGCAGCTTACCTTATTTCATGGTCGTGGTGGTTCCATCAGCCGTGGCGGTGCACCGACTCAACAAGCACTATTCTCACAGCCACCAGGGTCTATTTCAGGTGCAATTCGCGTGACCGAACAAGGCGAAATGATTCGTTTTAAATTTGGACTTGAAGGGGTTGCCTTACAAAATCTGGAAGTCTATACCGCTGCCACCTTAGAAGCGACGATAATGCCACCACCTGTGCCGAAGGCAGAATGGCGCGAACTCATGCATAACATGACCGAACTTTCGGTACAGGTCTACCGTCAAACTGTGCGTGAAAACCCTCATTTTGTGAAATATTTACGCACCGTTACGCCAGAGCTAGAATTGCAGATGTTGCCGCTCGGTTCACGTCCTGCAAAACGTAAAGTCAGCGGCGGAATTGAATCCTTACGTGCCATTCCGTGGGTGTTTGCATGGACGCAAATCCGTCTGATGCTACCTGCTTGGTTAGGAACAGGCGCGGCAATTAACCAAACAATCGATCAGGGACAAAAAGCCACTTTAGATGAAATGCTCAGCGATTGGCCTTATTTCCAGACTTTAATTGATATGTTGGAAATGGTGTTGTCTAAAGCCGACAGCAATATTGCATTGTATTATGAGTCACACCTGACCGATGACCAAGACCTGAAAGAACTCGGTGAGCAACTGCGTCAACGCCTGCGGGATGCCGTAACGACGTTACTGACTCTCAAAGGCGAATCACAATTGCTCAGCAGCAATGATGTGCTAGATCAATCGATGCGGGTGCGTAAACCGTATTTATTGCCGCTGCATTTGCTACAGGCAGAGTTGATGAAACGTCGTCGTTTATATTTGGCAGAACAGAATGCCGAACATACCCCTGTCGATCATGCCCTCATGGTAAGCATTGCAGGGATTGCAGCAGGCTTACGCAATACAGGTTAAGCCTCTACGAATAGCACAACAAGCAGAGTCTGTACTCTGCTTGTGGCTACTGCTCTCTTAGAAATGACTTAGGCTCATGCTTCATAAAGCCAAACACAGTGGACATAATAACGTGAAAGCAGATGGTCAAAGACATGCGTTACCAGGTAAAAAACCAGCCTAAATTATGTGCAATTAAATTTATTCTTAGTCTGTTTTCATGCCATTGATGCAGCAATACATTCTTTAAATTTATAAATAAAATTACTTATTTATATTAAATGCAATTTTTAACAAATAGTAAAATTTAATCCTAAAAATAAGCAGATGGTCAGTTTCCTCGCAAAATTTTTAAAAAATTTATGCAATACAAGAGTATGATGTGCTCAATTTAGCTTTTGAGTGCTCACTTTATGTCCAATTGGTTTCCCAAATGGCGTCCCTATGAGGGCAGCATTGATGCACGTCCTGTAGGGACCAATGAGTATCTACCGCCTGCACAAACCGTTGTCTTGGGGATACAACACGCGTTTGCCATGTTTGGTGCTACGGTACTTGCACCTTTCTTAATGGGCTTTGATCCGAACCTTGCCATTTTAATGTCAGGGATTTGTACCATCCTGTTCTTTTTCATGACAGGTGGGCGCGTGCCAAGTTATTTAGGTTCGAGCTTTGCCTTTATTGGGGTAGTGATTGCTGCCACAGGCTATGCAGGTGCAGCAGGCGGTTTAAATGCCAATATTGGGGTCGCGGCAGGAGGGATTATTGCCTGCGGTATTTTATATGCCCTGATTGGCTTTTTGGTGATGGCTACAGGCACCCGCTGGATTGAAAAATTGATGCCACCTGTGGTGACAGGTGCAGTGGTAATGATCATTGGTTTAAACCTTGCCCCAGTCACGGTCAAAGCGGTTGCAGGCAATCCATTTAATATGTGGATGGCATTGGTGACTGTGCTGTGTATGGGCATAATTGCTGTATTTACCAAAGGTTTACTGCAACGCCTCTTGCTTTTAATTGGCTTACTCATGTCGTATCTGATCTATTTTGTGATCGCCAATGTCATGGGTTGGGGGACGCCAATTAACTTCGCACCAATTCAGCAAGCCGCATGGTTTGGTGTTCCAGACTTTCACGCGCCTGTATTTGATGTGAATGCTATGCTGATTATTGCCCCAATTGCCTTCATTTTGGTGGCAGAGAACTTGGGACACATTAAAGCAGTCGGAGCAATGACAGGTGAAAACCTCGATCCACACATTGGTAAAGCCTTTGTCGCAGATGGTGTTGCCACAACACTCGCAGGTGGTGTCGGTGCACCAGGTATGACCACTTATGGTGAAAATATTGGCGTGATGGCTGTTACCCGTGTGTATTCCACAATTATTTTTGTGGTGGCGGGGGTCTTTGCAATTTTCCTTGGGCTTTCACCCAAATTTGGCGCGATTATTCACACCATTCCTAGCGCTATTTTAACGGGTGCTTCTATTGTGGTCTTTGGTTTGATTACCATTGCTGGCGCAAAAATCTGGATTGAAAACAAAGTCGATTTTTCTAAAAACAAAAACTTGATGGTGGCTGCCGTGACCATTATTTTAGGAACGGGCGACTTTGCGCTGCAACTGGGCAGCTTTAACTTGGGCGGGATTGGTACAGCAACTTTTGCGGCCTTGTTCCTAAACTGGTTCTTTAGTTTGCGTGATCCATCCTAATCAGAACCTGCTGTCATCTGCTTGATCTCAAGTTGATGCCAATGCAATGCAAAAAGACCGAACAACAATGATTGTTCGGTCTTTTTTAGCTCAAACGGTCTGTCTAGAATAAACCGTTTTTAAGAGATCATGCTTTTACTGTGGCTTATTTCTGTTTTTTAAGCTCTTGCTTAAGTTGCTTCAATTTGCCTTTATGTTTTGAAATCTTTTTCAAACGTGCTTTGATTTTTTGCTTCAAAGATTTAACTTGCTTAGCCATGGTATTACTCCTTAGTAAGGCTATTCGTTGCTATTGTGTTGTTTCACAAAACTACGAATAAATTTTCTTAATTCACGAGCAGCACTAGTATCAAGTTCTTCACATAAACGAATAAATTCATCACGTTCAGTACTATTAATACGAATTAAAAGTTGTCCATCTTTCTTGCCTGTCTTTATTTTTTTGATTTGCTCGTTCATTGCTGATCTCTCCAAAATAAAGACTGCTTTGCAAAAGATGTATATACAATATATATACTTTTCAAAATAAATCAAACCTACAATGTTAAAAAATGTAATAAAATCAGATTCTTTTTTTTACCACGACTTTATAAACAGCCGTCAAAGTCAAGACAGGCAAGACTTTGCGCTTAAAGCTGCCAGCAGAAAAATAAGCAAATTATTTTTAAAATTATGGTTTGAACACCAAGATGGCATACAAATACGCGGTTTTGCCGCGCAAATACAAAGTTTGGGCTGCATTTAAAGCATCACCCAAACTTAGAGATAGATCAGTTAAGGACGAAATTCTTTTAATTCACGCTGAATAAAATGCTGAATCATATCGTGATACAAACGCTCGACCATGTCAGGATCGACTGCATGCTGCACAGCCAAAGCACGGACTTTTTCAATCACTTCTTTCACGCGCTGTGGCGACTGTACATCATCCACAGTCTGTTTATGGCGCATCGCCTGATCGACATAAAACTGACGCGATGCAATCAATTCAATTAAAGCCACATCAATTTGGTCTATTTTGTCACGTGCTTGTTGTAATGATTTTACTTTTTCATTGTTCATGGGCTTGGGCTACACTTTCAGTTTCGGTTTCACTCTTATACTTTTCTTCTAACACATTACTGAAAATACTTTCAATCATCCACACCCGATATAAGCTATTAAACACGTAGCTTTGTCCATCTATACGCAATTCCAACACAGGAAAATCAGGCTGAGATTTCATTTCACACAGCATATCATTTTCTTTGAGCAACTCAGTCACATCCGCTGTGGTCAGTTGATCTAACTCGAGTTCACGCTGCATACGCTCAAAATGCGCTTTAAAGGATAAATCCTGTCCCCTCGTCCACACTGCCTGCAAAATACGATATATGGCATCGACACGCTGTTCTTCAGGCACACTGTAATACAGTTGAGCCATTTGATAAGTCGCCTGCTCGGTCGGGCGGCAAAACGGCGTAAATGCAACATCAGTACGTTTAGATAATCGCGTCGCCAAACTCCAGTCAAAGCAGTCACGCCCATGATAGGACAAAGGATACACATTCAAATGAATATTGTAATAGGCAGCCAATTCTTCTTTGATATACGCCAATAACAACCAAGAAATTGGGTCTTCCAGCGCGATATATAAATCCAATTCAGGGTCGAGTGCCTGAATTTCATTGAGTTCTTCGGCATCACTAATTAAATGCTCACACCATTCAATATGATTGATCAAGAAAATAGGATTATCGGTGAGTAATTTTTGTTGTTTTAAACGGCGAGTCAAACGCAATAAATCATCTACGGCATGATATTTACGTCCACCAAATTCAAAATAACTGGCCAATACAGGTACATCATCAAAAACCCGTTCAGAAAAATCCTGAATTTGATGATGACGACTGGCCATGGCATATAAGGTGCGTAATTTACCCGACTGCTTTTGCCACAGCATGTGGAACACATCTTCGAGTAAATACAAGAAATCCTGACCACGTAACGGCGTATGCCGCAAAATGGCTTCTGCCTGCATTAAGGCCTCTGCAGTTGGCGGTTCAGGGGTATCGTGAAAACTAAAACGATGCTGTTTGGCAAGAATTTGTGCATCTTGGATACAATAATTTTGCCATTCTACAGCCGACATTTGGTTCGGTGCATCGCCACTTTGCCGCGAAATCACCACGGTTAAAGGTTTTAATTCATCGGCCAGAATATCTTCTAATTGCGGCAATTGCTGTACAGCCAAATAGCTATATACATCATCTAGACGTAAATACACACTCAGTCCGTGTTCCGTGGACAACACCGCTTGCCGAGATGGTTTTTGATAAAACCATCTGGATCGGATCGGATCGAACCAACGGCGTAACAGTGACATGAGATCAGCCTCTAAAAAGAAAATCCTTGTGGTTTGGGGACAAGCCACATGCAAATCATGTGCGCTCGTCCTTCAATAGTACACAAGGATTTATATCAATTCATATAAAAATGAGCAATTAAACCTCTAAATTCAGATCAGTCACTGCACCTTTTTCTGCACCCGATGCCAATTTAGCAAATTTCGCCAATGCACCATGGGTATAGTTTGGCTTTGGTTTGACCCATGCCGATTTACGCGCTGCCATTTCCTCTTCCGACACATGCCAAGTCATTTCACGGGTTTCAGCATTAATCGAAATTTTATCGCCATTTTTCACCAAACCAATTGGCCCACCTTCATACGCTTCTGGGGTCACATGTCCAATCACAAAACCGTGACTGCCACCCGAAAAACGTCCATCGGTAATTAACGCGACTGAATTACCCAAGCCCTTGCCAATAATTGCAGATGTCGGTTTCAGCATTTCTGGCATACCTGGGCCACCTTTAGGGCCTTCACCACGAATCACAACTACTTCACCTTCTTGCACTTCACCATCTAAAATGCCGCGCATCGCACCAATTTCACCTTCAAAGACACGCGCAGGGCCCTCAAAATACAAGCCTTCTTTGCCTGTAATTTTTGCCACTGCACCCGTAGGCGATAAGTTGCCTTTTAAAACCACCAAGTGCGAATCTTTTTTGATTGGTGCATCAAACGGTAAAATAATCTGCTGACCTTCAGGATAATCGGCAACATCGGCCAAGTTTTCTGCCAAAGTTTTACCTGTAACCGTTAAGCAAGAACCATCGAGCATGCCAGCATCTAGCATGCGTTTCATCAATGGTTTGATTCCGCCAATGGCAATCAGCTCCGACATTAAATATTTACCAGATGGACGTACATCGGCCACCACTGGAGTTTCCTGACCAATACGCACGAAATCATCGAGTGTGAGTTCAACCCCTGCAGAATGTGCCATGGCAATTAAATGCAACACGCCATTCGTCGATCCACCCAAAGCAATCAGCACTTTAATGGCATTTTCAAAGGCAGATTTGGTCATAATGTCACGTGGTTTAATATCCAAACGTAACAAATTCATGACTGCTTCGCCTGCACGTTGGCAGTCATCCATTTTGTCTTGAGAAACAGCTTCTTGTGCTGAAGACCCCGGCAAACTCATGCCCAGTGCTTCAATCGCCGATGCCATAGAGTTCGCGGTGTACATGCCACCACACGAGCCTGCACCCGGCAAAGCCACTTCTTCGATCTGCTTGACCTGAATTTCGTTAATTTCCCCTTTGGCGTGCTGACCCACGGCTTCAAACACCGAAATAATATCGGTATGTCCTGCACCCGGTTTAATCGTGCCGCCATAAACAAACAAGCCCGGACGGTTTAAACGCGCCAATCCCATAATGCAACCTGGCATGTTTTTATCACAGCCACCAATGGCAATCACACCATCATAGGCCTGACAGCCCACCACAGCTTCAATTGAATCGGCAATGATTTCACGTGAAACCAATGAGTATTTCATACCCTCAGTGCCGTTTGAAATCCCGTCTGAAATGGTGATGGTATTGAAAATAATGCCTTTACCACCTGCCTGATTCACGCCTGTTTCTGCTTCACGCGCCAAGCCATCGATATGCATATTACATGGTGTGACATTGGCCCAAGTCGATGCAATGCCAATAAATGGACGAGTAAAATCTTCATCCTTAAAACCCACCGCACGCATCATGGAGCGTGCAGGTGCATTTTCAATGCCTTCATAGACTTCGGCTGAATGTTCGCGGATATTCTGTTTACTCATGGCTGATTCCTTAGCGAGATGGGTGAAATGTCGTGTTCATTATGACGATTTATTTTATTTTTCATTGTATCGAAAGCAGGCAGGATGTAAACGAAAATGCCTGTCTAATTTTATTGATCGAATTTGTTGCACTACTGACATCGCTCATTGCAGACTCATAAAAAAAGCACCCCGATTTTGGAGTGCTTTTTATGGCAGCTTAAATTGCCAAGTACTGCTTAGATTTCACGTACCGCACCTTTTGCCGCACTGGTGGTGTGCATGGCATAGGCTTTCAACGCTTTAGAAATTTTACGTGGACGTTCTTCTGCAGGATGCCAACCTTTGGCTTCTTGCGCTTCACGACGTGCCGCCATAGTGGCGTCATCTACTGCCAAGTGAATGCTGCGGTTTGGAATATCAATTTCGATACGGTCACCATCTTCAACCAAACCAATCGCACCACCTTCAGCCGCTTCTGGAGAAACGTGACCAATTGAAAGACCTGAAGAACCGCCCGAGAAACGACCATCGGTCAGTAAGGCACATTCTTTGCCTAAACCTTTCGATTTCAAATAGCTGGTTGGATAGAGCATTTCTTGCATACCTGGGCCACCACGTGGACCTTCGTAGCGAATCACCACTACATCACCCGCTGTGATTTTACCGCCCAAAATCGCGTCTACTGCAGCATCCTGACTTTCAAAAACACGTGCTGTGCCGTTAAATTTCAAAATGGAATCATCCACACCTGCAGTTTTGACAATACAACCATCCAAAGCGATGTTGCCGTAAAGTACCGCCAAACCACCATCTTTAGAGAAGGCGTGTTCTGCATTACGAATCACACCATTGTCACGGTCACCATCTAAACGTGAATAGTAACGGTCTTGTGAGAATGCAGTTTGGGTGGGTACGCCGCCCGGTGCAGAACGGAAGAACTGGTAAACGTCTTCATTTTCGGTACGGATGATGTCCCATTTATCCAAAGCATCTTTTAAAGTCGCTTCGTGAACTGTGCCTACTGAAGTGTCCAATAAACCTGCGCGATCCAGCTCACCTAAAATAGACATGATACCGCCCGCACGGTGTACATCTTCCATGTGAACGTCTTGTTTGGCAGGTGCAACTTTACACAATACAGGTACTTTACGTGATAAACGGTCAATATCATCCATGGTGAAATCTACACCTGCTTCATTGGCAGCCGCCAACAAGTGCAATACGGTGTTGGTTGAACCGCCCATGGCAATGTCCAACGTCATAGCATTTTCATAAGATGCTTTGGTTGCAATTGAACGTGGCAATACGCTGTAATCGTCTTGTTCATAATGGCGTTTGGCCAATTCCACAATCAACTGACCTGCTTTATCAAACAGTTTTTTACGGTTGGCGTGAGTTGCTAGAATTGAGCCGTTGCCAGGTAGAGATAAACCTAAGGCTTCTGTTAAGCAGTTCATTGAGTTGGCAGTGAACATCCCTGAGCATGAACCACACGTTGGACATGCTGAGCGCTCGTATTCAGCGACTTCTTCATCGGTATAGTTATCATCTGCCGCTACAATCATCGCATCAATCAAGTCAATCGCGTGTTCATTGCCACGAATTTTGACTTTACCTGCTTCCATTGGGCCGCCAGATACAAACACCACTGGAATGTTTAGGCGCATGGCAGCCATCAGCATCCCTGGGGTAATTTTGTCACAGTTGGAGATACAGACCATAGCATCGGCACAGTGCGCGTTGACCATGTATTCTACCGAGTCGGCAATCAAGTCACGTGATGGCAATGAATACAACATGCCGTCATGGCCCATGGCAATCCCGTCATCTACGGCAATGGTGTTAAATTCTTTAGCCACACCACCTGCCGCCTGAATTTGTTCTGCCACCATTTGACCGAGGTCTTTTAAATGCACATGGCCAGGTACAAATTGGGTAAATGAGTTGACCACCGCAATAATCGGCTTACCGAAATCTTCGTCTTTCATACCCGTTGCACGCCATAAGCCGCGTGCACCCGCCATATTTCTTCCGTGTGTCGATGTTTTTGAACGATAGTCAGGCATTATAAAGTTCCAACTGGGTTGTGCTGAAATGAATCTGAAATTCATTCTGGCGAAATAATACTGTTTGCAAGATCTGTATCACTGCAAAACAGTTTAAGAATCTTTCTATTTTACTACAGCTTGAGGTAGTAAGGCTGCTGCTTTAGCGACTTTATGATGGATAAAAAGTGACGAAAACCCACAGCACTTTGTTGATCATACTGAATTCAATACAAAACTTTCATGAATAATTTTTAAATTTTGCATTACTAATTTTTATCATAATGATTTTTAGCGCAGCACAGCGACAAGGTGGATTTATTACAACCCGTTCCGACCTTTGGGCCGCAATTTGTTATAATTGCCGCGTCATCTAAAACTATGGGTTGATTTCCATTGAAAATCGTTTTTGCAGGTACGCCTGAATTTGCTGCAAGCGCTTTGGCAGCACTCCTGAACACCGAACATGAGATTGTCGCAGTTTACACTCAGCCTGATCGTAGAGCAGGACGCGGACAAAAACTCACAGCATCTGCGGTGAAGCAATTGGCACTTCAACACGATCTTCCTGTCTATCAACCTTTGCATTTTAAATCATCTACTGAAGAAGGTCTGGCGGCTCAACAAGAATTAGCTGCATTGAATGCCGATGTGATGGTGGTTGCGGCCTATGGTTTAATTTTGCCGCAAGTGGTTTTAGATACACCTAAATATGGCTGCTTGAATATTCACGGTTCTTTATTGCCACGTTGGCGTGGTGCAGCACCGATTCAGCGTGCTATTGCCACAGGGGATACTGAAACAGGCATCACCATTATGAAAATGGCTGCGGGCTTAGATACGGGCGATATGATGTATAAAACCCGATGCCCAATTACTAAAACAGACACCTCTGCCACTTTACATGACAAACTGGCGCAGCAAGGCGCCGAAGCAATTGTTGAAGTATTGGCTTCAGAACAAAAATTACAAGACTATTTGGCTGCGCGTGAAGTACAAGATGAAGCCTTAACAGTCTATGCACACAAACTGACCAAAGCCGAAGCGCAAATTAACTGGTCACAAACTGCAGCCGAAATTGACCGTAATATCCGTGCTTTTAACCCGTGGCCGGTGGCATTTATCCCTTTAGACGACACTAAAAACTTACGCGTGTGGGGTTCAGCATTATCAGATGAATCTGCACAAGGTCAAGTGCCTGGCACAATATTAAAACTGGACAAACAAGGTGTACACGTCGCTTGTGGTGATCAACAAGCAGTGTGCTTAAGCTCGTTGCAATGGCCAGGTGCTAAACCGCTGAATCCTGTACAAATCATTCAAACCCAAAAACTTCAAACAGGACAAGTTCTCGCATGAGCCATTCTGAATCAGGCAACTCACATTTGAACTTGCGTGCCCAAGTTATTCGTACGCTACTTGCTGTACAACAAGGGCAATCATTGGCGAGCATTTTACCTGTACATTTAAACAAAGTATCAGAACGTGACCGCGCCTTGTTTCATGAGCTGGTTTTGGGCACCTTGCGTCAATGGTATGCCCTAAAAAGCATTACTTTGCCGCTGTTGGTAAAACCACTCAACAATGAAACCGTTGAAACCTGTTTATATGTTGGCTTATATCAAGTGCTGTGTACCCGTGTAGCCAGTCATGCCGCAATTTCCGAAACCGTAACTGCAGCCAAACAATTGGGCTATCAGCCGCTCAGTGGTGTGGTCAATGCGATTCTGCGTCGTGTTTCACGTGAAACATCGGAATTTCAAACGGCTTTGGCGAAAGCACATGGTTTGCCAAGTTGGTTGTATAAACGCCTAAAAAAAGATTGGCCCGAACAACTAGAACAACTGACGCAAACGTTAAAGCAAACGGCCCCGCTAACCTTAAGAGTCAATACACGCCAAATTAGCCGTGAAGACTATTTAGAAATTTTGCAGGAACAAGAGATTGCTGCAGAAGCTTGCACCGTGTCTGAAGTTGGTATTGTGATGCTGCAAAATGTGCACATTCCAGACTTGCCTGGTTTTGATGAAGGTATTTTTTCAGTACAGGACGAACATGCCCAACTGTGTGCAACGCTCTTGCCAAATTTAGATGGCAAAGTGGTGGTGGATGCCTGCGCAGCACCTGGGGGTAAAACAGCACATCTGCTTGAAAAGTTTCAGCCTAAAAAATTGATTGCCTTAGATCAGGATGCAAAACGTCTGTTACGTGTCAGCGAAAACCTAGAACGTCTGCAACTGAATCAAGAAGCGCAAGTCGAAATTTTGGCTGCCGATGCAACCACATGGAATGCCAGTGAAGCGGTGGACTGTATTGTATTGGATGCGCCATGCTCTGCCATTGGGGTCTTGCGTCGTCATCCAGATATTCGTTTGCTGCGCCAATCTAGTGATATTCAGCAAACAGTGGCTTTACAGCAACAGATTTTGCAGCAGATGTGGCAGCAACTCAAAGTTGGCGGCACCTTGCTTTACATTACCTGCTCGGTTTTAAAAGCCGAAAATGAACAGCAAATGCAGCTATTCTTTGCCGAGCATCAAAATGCCAAAGAAGTCAAACTAGATGCAGATTGGGGTATTCCACAATTATATGGACGCCAATTATTACCGCAAGAAGGACGCGGCGATGGTTTTTATTATTGTCGTATTGAAAAAACCGCCTAAGGTGTTTTTGTTTTAACGATCCTTCTCATTTAATAGCCTTTCCAAAAAAATAACCCTTGAATCAATCAAGGGTTATTTTATTTAGTCGGTGCAATGCTTTACAGCATCGCACCCATTCAGCAAAATGCTTAGTCTTCAAGTTCATCTGGGTTTTTGATCAGGTGAATCATCGCCAAAACCAAACCACCCCAAAGTACCACTGTTGAAATAATCAACATCACCAATGCAGATGTATTCATGTTATTTCTCCGCTGTGTCTTGATCTTTTAAACGACTAAACAATACCGCACCAATAATAAAGAGCGCCACGGTACCACCACCCACGATGAGTAAAATGTGTAATGGATAACCCCCATAGCCTTCTGCAAAAATAGATTTAAGGGTTAAAGCTAATGCGACTAGCAATGAAAGCGGAGTCACGATGGTTAATAGAATATTCCAGCCCAAACCCAATTTAATACTTGAGTATTGGTTAACGTGTTGCTGCAATTCTTTGAGCAATGGACGACGGAACCAAGTCACCAAAATAATCGACAATAAACCACCACCAACAATACCAATGTTGTTGGCAAAGTAATCAATGATGTCGACAAAAGTAATCGCACTGTGGGTAGAGAATAAAATAGTTGAAACAATCGCTGAACCACCTGCAATAATGGTTACTGCACGCTTACGCGACCAACCCAGTTTGTCTTGGAACGCAGCAATAGGCACTTGCAGAATACTCACCATTGAAGTCACCCCTGCAACCGTCAATGAAGCGAAGAATAAGAAACCAAATAAATCGCCACCAGCACCCAAGCTAGATATGATTTTTGGGAATGCAATAAAAGCTAAACCAATACCACCCGAAACCACTTCATCTACCGATGAACCTGCGCTGTACGCCATAAAACCAAGTGCAGCAAAAATACCAATACCCGCTAAAATTTCAAAAGATGAGTTTGCAAGTGCAACCACCAAGCCTGAACCAGTCAAGTTAGTTTTACGTTTTAGGTATGATGAGTAGGTCAACATAATCCCAAACCCAACTGAAAGCGAGAAGAAGATATGACCAAAGGCAGCTAACCATACTTTATAATTCGTCATCGCTTCCCAGTTAGGCGTAAAGAAAGCATTTAAGCCATCGACTGCACCCGGTAAACGTAACGCTTGAACCACGAGAATAGAGAATAAAATCAGCAAAAGTGGTATAAAAATTTTATTTGACAGCTCAACGCCTTTTTTTACCCCACCATATAAAATGAACATCACCACCGCCCACACGATGACTAAGCCAATAAATAAGGTTGGTACAAAACCAAAGGCTAAACCTTCACCATTTTGTAAGTAGCTTGTGAAAAAGAATTTTTCAGTGTCTGTTCCCCATTGCTGACCAATGGAATAGAACATATAACTGCCTGCCCAAGACAATACGCTAGCATAATAAATACCAATCAGCAAAGTCACCATCACCTGCCACCAGCCCAATGCTTCACTGTTCATGAGCTTTTTATAAGCGGTTGGTGGTGCTTTACGGTATTTATGCCCGACTGCATAGTCCAAAAACAGCAATGGCAAACCTGCGGCAAAGATCGCAATTAAATAAGGGATTAAAAATGCGCCGCCGCCATTTTCATAGGCAACATAAGGGAAACGCCAAATATTACCCAACCCGACCGCAGAACCAATGGCTGCGATAATAAAGCCTGATCGCGCGGACCAACTCTCACGAGAATCTGTCATAGAACACCTAAACTTCAGGCTATTTTTTGCTGCTTGTTTTTTAATTCTGACCTTTTATATAAATAATTTGCTTTTTCATTAGCTTAAATTTACTTTATATAACGGTACTTTAGCGCACGCAAAAAATATCCAGCAAAAAATAATAATCTGGGTGTTTGCTTTAGAGTCACACCTTTTGAGCATCAAAATCTAAAGGTCAAACAGCAAAATATTCGGAAAATCTTGCTTAAAGTCTTTGCCTAATATTCACTTTTGTATGGCTTAACAATACTCATTTTTGAACAATTTTTCTGTAAATTCTGCTTAGAAAGATGCTTTTTGCATGCTTATTTTAATCAAACGTTCAAATTACACTCCATTTTGACTTGATTTTTTAGTTATACGTTCTATAACTATTTGGAATGAAATTGTGATGCTATTTGAGTTATTTTACTTTTCATCTATTTTACACTAGCGCTGTAGCTGATTATTCACCGAACTCCAGCGCTTTCGTGAATCATCTCAAAATTCAGAGTTAACTCCACCTTTATCTCTGTTTATGCCAATACATCATCATATTAAATATTTAACGCTTAATCACTAATAAACGCTCTTCCTGCATATCCCGAATAGCAGATTGAATTCCCTCACGCCCTAAACCCGAATCTTTCACGCCACCATAAGGCATATTATCCACGCGGAAAGAAGGGATATCATTAATAATCACCCCTCCGACCTGTAACTGATCCCATGCGTAAAGCATTTTTTCCAAGCTTTGTGTATAAATACCCGCCTGTAAACCAAAACGACTTTGGTTGATACGTGCAATTCCTTGCTCAAAAGATGAATATTTTTCCAAAATGGCAACAGGGCCAAAAACTTCATCTTTATAAACCTCCAAATTTGGATCGACTTGTTCTAATAAAGTCGGCTCAAACATCACACCTTTCAGCTCACCACCTGCCAATATTTTTGCACCTTTTTTCACCGCTTTATCAATCCACTTTTTCAAGCGCTGCGCTTCAGCTTCCTTAATCATTGGCCCGACTAAAGTACTGTCCAAATCAGGATCTGCTGCTTTAATTTTCTTAAGCTGACTCACAAGTTTCTTTTTCAGTTCAGCATACACGTCGTCATGCGCCAAAATACGTTGCACACTAATACACACCTGCCCTGCATGATTATACGCCCCACTAATTAAGCGATGAATCAATGCATCATTCAGTTCAGTATCGGGTTCAATCATCACCGCTGCATTGCCGCCCAACTCTAGGGTTACTTTTTTTCGTCCTGCGCGGGCTTTCATATCCCAACCCACCACATCTGAACCAGTAAAACTGAGCAGTTTAAAACGGTCATCAGTCACTAAAACATCGGCTTGCTCACGCTCACAAGGTAATACTGAAAACGCACCTTGAGGTAAATCTGTTTCAGCCAACACTTCTGCAATCTTCAATGCTGAAATAGGCGTGGCGCTGGCAGGTTTTAATACAAAAGGGCAACCTGCAGCAATCGCGGGCGCAATTTTATGTGCAGTTAAATTCAACGGAAAATTAAAAGGGCTAATCAAAGACACAGCACCAATCGGTACATGCTTAACCATCCCTTGATAATTCGCAGCAGCAGCCGTCACCGCCAACGGTAAAATTCGTCCTTCATCTAGTTGAGACACAGCATCTGCCGCAATTTGGAAGGTATTAATTAAACGCTCGACTTCTGCCATCGCAGCCAAACGTGGTTTTCCACCTTCGGCAATTAAAATTTCGACTAATTCTTCACGCATGTTTTGAAAACGCTGCACACAATGCAAGAGAATTTTTTGTTTTTGAAAGGGCTGTAATTTTGCCATTTCTGCTTCAGCTTTTACTGCTGCACGAATAGCTTTTTCAATACTTTTCGTATCGGCAAGTGCAACACGCGCATATACTTTTTGAGAATATTTATGCTGAACGGCTAACCATTGCCCTGTTTCTACTGCTTTATTGGCAAGATAGAGCGGGTAATCGACAGGTGGATGGACATTTTGCATACTGAAATCCTCTATTTTTGGCGCGAATTAGGCTATATTTTTACAAGAATTTTAATTCAAGAAAATGTATGATGCGCTAAGTTGGACAATATTTCACATGATTTTTTGTCACGAGAACATCACAACACCAAACTATTCATCCCAAATGATGATGAAAAATACTTAGGGTTTATATGCTTACATTACAACGTTTTGCTTTAGCATGCAGTTTAATTGGTTGTTCAGCGGTGCATGCCGATATTATTGGGGTAAAAGCCAGTGTAGATTATTGGAAATATAGCGCAGACTGGAATCAGGTCCAGTTATCACCAAACTTAGATAACGATTTTGCCTTACCCTTCAGTCTGGCAGTAGAACATCCTGTTCCTTTTTTACCCAATGCCAAAATTAAGCATGCCAATTTGCAGGCCGAAAGCGAGCAAAGCGCTGCTGGTGTAAAAATCAATCAGCTGGATTTAGATTACTCAGACTTCATTTTATATTATGAAATTTTAGATAACATTGTTGCAGCAGATGTTGGATTTGGTGCCAAAGTACTTGAAGGCGACTTAAGATCGAATTTGTTTTCGACACAAGACGTCAGTGAAACTTTACCTATGCTGTATGCAGAAGCAGCAGTCAAATTACCGTTTACGGGTTTAAGTGCCAAAGCTGAAGCTAATTACGCCAAAAATAGCGACAATGAAGTTCGTGATGCTCAGGCAGAAATTAAATATAACTTTGTCGATACCGTTTTGGTCGATGTGGGTTTAAAAGCGGGCTATCGCATTTTAGATATTAAGCTCAATCAAGATTCCAATCAGGAAACTCAATTAGAGTTTAAAGGGCCATATTTAGGCTTAGAAGCACACTTCTAAGCATTTGATATTTAGATAAATTTAAACCCTTAAATTACGTTTAAGGGTTTTTTTATTCATTCTACTTTTCTTTTTTGCATAAAAAAACACCCCCAACGTTAGTTGAGGGTGTTTGAATAATGAGCTGGCGATGACTTACTCTCACATGGGTAACCCCACACTACCATCAGCGCGAAGAGGTTTCACTTCTGAGTTCGGGAAGGGATCAGG
>NZ_BPPH01000018.1:0-48059 GCF_021602765.1 Acinetobacter sp. KAM396 | reverse complement strand
GCCAAGCGTTATGAAAAAGGCAGTACGATATTGACGAGTAACTTACCCTTTAGCCAATGGTCTAAGTCATTTGCGGATGATGTTACGTTGACCGCTGCGATGTTAGATCGGTTGCTGCATCACTGTCATGTGGTACAAATATCGGGTGAGAGTTATCGTTTGAAGGATAAAAAAAGAATTGGGATTCAGCCCCAGGTTGAAATTTAATACGAGATCAAAGGGGTCAATTTTACTTTGCCATTTGTAAGGTAAAAGGGGTCAATTTTAGAATGCCGTTGACAACAGACCCATTTACCACGCACATGCTGTTCCTTATAGAACTGTGCCGGTCTGAAATGCAGTTTTTCACTGACATCTTCGCCGATACGATGGAGTTGGCAGCCACAAGCACATTGGGTTGATGCAGGTTCATGCTCAATACGGATGGTGTGTAGATGATATGGCAGTGGTCGACGTTTAGGTTTTTTGACTGTGGCTTTGTGTGTCACTGCATCGGTTTTATCTGCATTTAGCCGTTCCAGTTCTAGATCAACGGCTGCGATATCTTCTTCGACCGCTTCGTCCCATAGATGGATTTGTTTTGCAGTGAGATGTTCGTTTTTACTGCCGAATTTGTGCTGTTTAAATAGTGCGAGTTCATGCTCGTATTTTTGATTGAGAATAGAAAGATGTTGAACTTTAGAATCTAATTGCTGATTGATGACTTCAAGATGTTGAACTCTGGCATCTAATTGCTGGTTTATTTTTCTAATTCTTGATTTGATTGTGCCAGAGACTGATGCTGCATCGCCAACTGCCTGGTGAATTCCAGCAGTTGTTCATGGGTCAGTTGGCTTAAGTCAGGCAGCGTATTCATGACCGCAGTATGCCTGAGGTCATGAGAAGAATGAAATAGAACGTTTGGAGAATAGCAGAATGGAACAGCCTGTTTTAAAGCATCTTCACCACCTGCTGTCGTCCAATGCGCTGCCAGGGCAAACCTTGGATCAGTGCCTGTAACTGTTCCGGGCTGAGGGCCACGGTTTCACCTTGGTGAACTTGAGCCCAGTGAAATTTGCCCTGTTCCAGCCGCCGGGCACACAGCCAGATGCCCAGTCCATCATCGGTGCCACGGAAATACGAGGTTTTATTGAGTTATCAATAAGTTGTGGATTTTTCAGGGCTTTATCTACATTTTGCATATTGCATTTACTCGCATTTTTACTCATATTCCCCCATATTTCAGTATTTCGGTGCACCGTATTTGCACCGTGAAATGGGTTTTGGGTCAGGGTGCAAATTTATGGGTACAGTTACAGAAAGAGTTCTGTCCACTGGTGTGAAAAAATACAGGGCGCAGGTGCGTGTCAAGCGACAAGGGCTGCCGAATTTTACAGAGTCTAAGACGTTTAGTAAAAGGTCATTGGCTGAAGCATGGATCAAAAAGCGCGAATATGAACTTGAATTGAATCCTGAACTGATGATTTCTGCAAATATTTCAAAGGGCATGACCTTAGCTGCTGCTTTGGAGAAATATTTAAAAGAAGTTGAAGGTTTTGGGCGATCCAAACGCATGGGCATCCGCTTTTTAACTAATTGGCCAATCGGAAAGGTCAAAATTTCAGATTTAACCAGGAAAGATTTTACTGATCATACATATTTAAGGCGAACAGGGTACCCAGAGATTGCTGCAGATCCGATTGAATCAAGTACTGCCTTGCAAGATTTGCAATATTTGAAGGTGGTTTTGACGCATGCGGATCTTGTTTGGGGTGAAAAAGTCAATCTTTTTGAGCTGGAACAGGCGATGAAAGGTCTACGCAATGCACGTGTGATCACCAAGTCCAAGAAACGTGACCGTTTGCCGACATCAAATGAGCTGCAATTACTGACTAATTATTTTTATAGACGTTGGAAAACCAGTAAAACATCCATGCCTTTGCATCTGATTATGTGGTTGGCCATCTATACCTGCAGGCGTGAAGATGAATTGACACGACTTTTTTTGAATCAATTTGATCAGCATCACAATGAATGGAAAGTTTTTGATTTAAAAAATCCAAATGGCAGTGCCGGCAATCATAAAAGTTTTAAGGTGACTGAACAGGCTGAACGTGTCATCAAAGAGTTAATGAAGCCTGATGTCCGTGATCAAATGCTTCGTTTAGATTCTGCAGATCCGTCGGTGTTGTTGCCGTTGAATGCAAAATCATTTGCATCACGCTGGCGTGAAGCGATCAAGATGACAGGGATTGAAGATTTACGTTTTCATGATTTGCGTCATGAAGGAATTACCCGATTGGCTGAAGATGGTTTGACCATTCCTCAGCTGCAGCAGATCAGTTTGCATGAGTCTTGGGAAAGTCTGAGACGTTATGTAAACCTGAAAAACCGTCGTGATCGATTGGATTTTGTGGAAGCCATGAAAGTGGCCAAAAAATTGGTATAAAAAAAGCCCCATTTATTGGGGCTTTATTAGTGGCAACCAGTGCGTGATTTCATGTTCAAAGTGGCTACCGATCCATAGACCTTCACCAATATATTTTGCAATTTTGAAATTAGGATCCTCATGCGGTGGTAAGTGTGCATGAGGTCTGTAAATTAAAACCTTTTCATTCCTTGGTGGCAGTTGATCTTTTAAGCTGATCATTTGATACATATTTTGCATTTAGATCACCGCGATAAAATCAAAATGTTTTAGGTTCATGTGAAATGGTGTGAACCACGTTTTTACCCACATGGTGCGATTGAAGGTCAGTAAGCGATCTTTTTCCGTTTCCTTAAAGTAGGTCACTCGATCACCTTTGACTGCCACAATGGTGGCACCTTCAGGCTTTTTAGCCTTTAATTTTTCTAAATTATTTTCGTATTGCATTTTTAAACCCTCAATGCACGTTTTTAGGCGTGCATATTTGTCCAGTCTTGTTTAGAAATTTGACTTTGTTTGTTTAGCCAAATTGCCACGTCTGTAATGTTCACCATGTAAGGGGCTTTGTTTGAATCTTCTGCCTTGAACGTTGGGAAGGGCAGATCTTGAACGGCTGCACGCTTCTTTGCTGTTTCAATTTTAAGATGCGGTAAAAAGTCCTTTACGATCACCTCCAGTGGAACCACTGGAGACTGATACTTCATGGCCAATAAGAAACTTGAATCAAATTGATTCAGTGCAGCGTTCATCCTTGTGTTCCGTTTAACTGTTCAAATTCAGCAAGCCATTGTTCACGACTTACACCATTTTCAGCGGTTGCTGGGGAAATACCGGCAATGTAATAGCCTACTTTTATGTCGGAAATTGGATATTCCTTGGCAATGATATTTACATATTCACAATTCATGGCTTTTACTGTGTTGTAGGCTTCAGCCGCTTTTTCATGGTCAGGGGTAACTTTGATCATTTATTTGATTCCTCTATAGCACTTTGATACTGACTAGCAGTCAATTCAATGTGGGGCAAAACAACGTCAAAGTTTGCTGACACAAAATATTTATTTCCTTTCTTTTTAAAGCCTAAATCAGCACCATAACGGATTACTTCACCAAAGAGTGCCGTTGTTAGATCAGAGTAATTAAGGCTATGAAGGTCCTTCATGAACTCTGAATAAAACTGCTTATTCGTCTTACGTGGTCTAGCTTCAAAAATAGGCTTGCCATCCATTGGCTTACCTTTGCTAATTTTAAATAGAGTTTTATCGATTTTAGATTCATCGAAAAACCAAATGTGATGGAAGATTTTTCCATTGCTTAAAGTATTGTGAACGCCATACCCATCAGCAGCATATTGTTCACCAACTTGATAAAGTTTTTCGTCAAATTTATTCGAAGCTGAAAGTGCTGCATCAATTTTATTTACAGCTTCTGTGTCATTAATTTCATAATATTTTTGCATTGCTTTCCCCTTAATAGCCATTTGCCTGTGGTGCAGAGTCGAGCAGCTGCATCTGTTCTGCATGGATTTCAGTGGTATAGCGTTCAATACCGTTCTGATCCGTCCATTGACGTGTTTTTAATTTGCCCTCGATGTACACCTTTGAACCTTTTTTCAGGTACTGCTGGGCAATTTCACCTAAGCGGTTTTTGACCACGATACGGTGCCATTCAGTTTGTTCAATCCATTCACCGCTCTGTTTGTTTTGCCATTTTTCAGACGTTGCAATGGAGAAATTGCAAAGTGAACCACCGTTTGGAAAGCTTTTGCTTTCAGGATTGGCACCCAATGAGCCTACCAGTACAACTTTATTTACACCGCGCATGATGTTTCTCCTTCAAATTTGGCAAAATGACTGAAATGCGCTGTGAAGCATTTCTGGTTATTAGTGAATGGAATGTTCGGATTATGGATATAACAAACATACAGCTGATCATTGCCGACGATCTGAGTCACTTCAAAACGCTAATGACTGCTGACAATAAATTTGTAGCGTGCAAATTCATCCGGGATCCACACGGTGTCGCCTATGGCAAATTCATGCGCAGTAATCATTTCAGGATCTGTGAACGGTAATTCAGAGTCAAAATTGAGTTCAGCAGTTTCAAGTCCACCTGGCTGTGCTTTGCCAGTTTCAACAATATTTTTCATTTCGTTGATCAGGATGCATGCTTCAGTTGGCATGTGCTGAATGCATGGGTGCTGATTAAGAACAGTATGCAAACGTAGTACACGCGCTGAAATATCCTGGTGTTCTGCGATCATGGTGTAATAGCTTCGGTCTTTTTGTGTTTGAGCGTTCATTATTTCTTTGCCCCTAAATTTGGATTGGTGAAGATCCAGCACTTCACGTTACGGCTTGGTTTACCTGGTGCTTCACGACTTTTTGAAACCGCTGCCACGTCATCGGCAGGGAAACGGTCTGAGTACACCTGTTTATTACTTTCAATGAATTTGTACTTGCGTGAGGTGCGAAGTAATTTTTTCATTTCATTGATTTCAGGCAGCTGCTGATAATTACGTGCAGCAACTTTGTAAATTTCGTTTAAGTTGATAGCGATAGTTTGAGCATCGTTGTCATGATGATTGAGTCCCCATTCTGGTGAACGGTTGCCTTGCAAGTACTCATAAACATCCCAGAATTTTTCCACATCAGGATGATCACCGTTTAACTGTTCCACACGTTCACGCGCCATTTGTTCAAGCATTTCTTGTGCTTCAAGCATGTCTTCCAAGTCGATTGGCAAAACGTGTTTGGTCATTGCTTCGATCAGTGCAGCCACTTGTGCATGACATAAGGCAATACGTGTATGGGTAATGCCAATTTCATGATAGTGATCTTCAATTGACTGTAACTTTGATGCGTATGTTTCCAAGATTTTGTCTTCATTACGCAGGCAATGGGTCATGAAGGTGCATGCATCTTCAAGTTCCATGCGATCCAGTTCATCGACAATGCGTTTGGTTTCCAGTGACTGTCCTTTGCGGTCGAAGTACAAGTGCAATGTACGTGTCAAAATTGCTTCTGAAGCCTGAATTGCTGTGTTCTGCGAAATCAGAATGGCACCACGAAACGGTGGTTCATAGGTTTCATTGCCTGCAGTCTTTAAACCTTTGGAACGGATGGCACGTCCGTTGAAAGCATCTTTTAATTCATCCCAACTGAATTTTGACTTTTGAACAGCATTACCGTTCACGTCATTACGGTCGCCTTCGATCAGGACCACTGGCAAGTTTGCGATCTGTGCAAAGTTACGGTACACCGCCACGTTTGTGGATTTGTTGGCATCAAAGCCTTCATAGTCTTTACGACCTGAAAGTTTCCACATCATTTCAATTAAACGTGATTTACCTGCACCGGCTTCACCGACAATTTCCATAAATGGATATGAGCTGTGCATGGCACGGATTTGTTCAGCAAAATATGAACCCATCCACCAAGCCAAAGCCACAATACCTTTGGCACCACGGACTTTATGAAAGTCATTCCACCATGACGGATCAAACTGTTTTTTCGGGTTCAATGTGATCGCTGGTGAACTTGCCAGTGTTTTAATTTCCTGACGTTTTACTTTGAAAAAGTCGTGCTCATTGATGGCAATGATTTGGCCCTTATGCACGGCATATTTTTCAAAGATATAAGTTTGGTACTCACGGCTATAACCAATGTAGTCAATAGTTTTGACTTCACGTAAACGCTCAGTTTCACGTTTGATGAATGTTTCCAGGTGATTATCGGTACCTGTCCACATTGCACCGGACATCACAGACATGACACGTGGTTTGAACTTTGAACGTGATGACATTTGGTCAGCCGTAAATGTGGTTTTTGCTTCTGACCATGGGCTTTGCAATTTGAAGTAGTACCAAGATTCATCGGTAATTTCATTGCGCTGGAAGTACAACGGTTCAATCTGAGCGTTGCAAATTTCTTTGGCTGCGGAACAATTCTTTAATGCACTTGAACGGATCTCTTTATCAGTGAGGATCTGACCACCATTTTCAGCGGCTTCATTGTTGCGATCTTCTAAATGCTGAACTGCTTTGTTGAATTTGTCATAGTCGAGTTCCCACCAGTACAAACGGAATTTGTGGTTGTAATAGAATGTGTGACGACGACCTTCATAGAAGTTATAAATCAGAAGACCTGCTTCTTCAGCCGTTTCAGCAATGAGCAATTCACCATAATGTTTGTATTTGGGGAATTGATCAGGATTGAGTTTGTCCCACTGGAACAAGTCATTCCAGTCGAGTTTTTTACCACTATTTGCTGGTGGCTGTGCAGCTGTAGACGACCAACCTTCAGCATTTTTTACGCTCCTCACTATGCAATAGTTCATGCATATATAAGTCATTCCAATCAAAGTTTTTGTCTTTGATTTGGTGTGGTGGTAACGCTGCAGTTGATGACCATTTTTCCTGTATTGCACGTAAATGGAATTTTTTAATTGCCTTTTTACCTGCTTTGTCATTGTCAAATGCCCAGCAAAGACGTGGCTTATCTTTTTTTAGCTCATGACAACGGTCAGTGATTTGCTGAAGTAGTTTAGTTGGATAGTTTCCACTAGACATGGTTGCAACTGCAGGAACATTGGATAGTGTTAATGCGATGGCATTGAAAATTCCTTCAGTAAACCAAATAGAATCGGCATTACATAAAGCATCTAGTTCCATCATGGTCCATGAATAGCCTTCATATTTACCAATAAAATTGGCTTTCTGACGACCAAAGCGTTCTGGACGATCTATTAAGCGTTCCCAGTAAATACCCGGTGCAAGTTTGAAACGTACTGTTGCACTAACAAGCCCTGGGAATTTCTTCTCGTTATGAAATGCTTCTTGGGTATAAAGACCATTAATTTTTGATAGATCGAAACCACGTCCATGCTGTAAATATGCATCTGCAGCAGCATGTGGTTTCGCTTCAGTTTTAGGAAATTCTTTAGACCAATCTTTAAAAAGATCTTCACAAATATCTTTTACGTGTTCTTCATAGCCACATTTGTTTAAACGTCCACATTTAACAATACGAGGATTGATAGCATGTGTAAAAACCTCTTTTTTCCCACAGCTTGGGCATAGTCCTTCACGGAACCATTCATCACGTTTCTTAAAATTGAAGGTTTTTTCAAGCCGTTCAATAATGCGGTGTTTCAATTCGTACATTAATTTACACCCCGATATTTTGTTTCTACGATTTGGAGCCAGTCATTTGCATCTGTAAGCGTCATAAGCTTTTGATCGCAAAGTGCTTCGATGTAACCTTTTAACTTGAGTGCAGCAATAAAGCGCAAAGGGTCACGAAGTTGAGTCATTTGTTCAATACGCTCGTGCAGTGCTGCTGTACCGTTTCGGTTTTCAATTTGAGCTTTGCGCTTTTGGCATATTTCTTTTAGTGTTAACATTCTGTTTACTCTTGCGTGAAATTGTAAACTTCTAAGCATTTTCAGATGCTTAGGTGTTATTTTTCGCATTGAAAAAAGGGTTTTCAGGGTCTGCAATTTTTGATAATTCATTTGCAACGGCTTGACGAATCACATTAGAAATAGTCGTGCGGTTTTTTGCAGCATGGATACGCATGTAGTCTTTTTCGGGCTGGGTAAAATGTGCGCCACTCATTTCTGTTCGGTTTTCTTTGACTGTAGACATTTGAGTTACCTTTTTTTAAAGTTTCGATATATCAACAGTGTTAAACTGTTAAAGTCATCATATTACGAAATATCGAAAGATACAAGGCTAGTTGGGGTAAAAATGTCGATAAATGATAATTTTTTAGAGCGTGGGGCGCGTTTGAAAGCGGAAAGAAACCGTTTGAAGCTGACTCAATCTGAAATGGCTGAAATTATAGGTAAAGCAGTCGGATCTATAGTCCGTTATGAAAAGCATGGTGATGCCTTGAACCAGGATCAGCTGATTGCTTTGAGTAATGCAGGATTTGATGTCTTTTATATTACGTTTGGTTTAAGAGCTGATACTTTAAGTGAGCCTGAGCATGAAATTGTCACGGCATACCGTAGTCTGGGTGATGATGCCAAGCCTGCTTTTGTCAAAATGGTCAAGGCTTATGTGGCACAGTAATTTCAGGGCAAGCCTAATTCATCTACCCCAACCTTAGTTGGGGTTTTTTAGTGCTTTATATTGCTTTGGCGATCTGAACGACTTGGTGGTGTAGGGTGTTGAGGAGTGCGTTTAGTTCTTCGCTTGTGATTTCATGCTGTATTGATAGTTTGGTCAGTACAGAAAGTGTTTGTTCCAAGTTTTGAATTGGAAAGCGTATTTCGTCCAGTATTTCTTCTGCAGTCATGGTGTTATGGCTGTTAATGTCCAGTATTGAGTTCATTGCTCCCCCTGTCTATTTATAGTGGGTTTATTTTGCTGAAAATTGTTTAAATAATACAGTCATGTGCGACAATTTTTGTCGCACAGGATGGCCGATTTTGTAACTAATTCAAGAGTGGTGGATTTGTTTGGAACATCCAGCACTTTATGGTCTTTGCAAAAAGCGCACTATGGATAGATTTATTGTGCTGCATAAACACTGGGTGAGGGCTTTGGCTTTGCATGAGTATGGCAAAGAGCTGAGACTTCATTGGTAAACCTTCTATGCACTGATAAATCTGAGAAATATTAAGTGCCAAGATATTTGGGTTACGACTGTGATTGAGTCTATGTAAGCCATAGCTATTCACACTGGCCCAAAAGTCATTCAGCATTTTACTGTCGATGATGTTCTTTGTTTCTAGTGATAAACAGGCGATAGGCAATATGTCACGGCATAGATTGCCTTTGTTGTGCCAGAGCACTTCGGCATTTTGCATAAAGCCGTTGCTGTCGTGGTGAATTTGACTGACGGTATAAATAGGACCACCAGATTTGAGCTGTACCACTGCACCAATATGGATGCATTCATTGTTGCCATGCAGGTTGTAAAGCATGGCTGCCATTTGGTTAAAGGTGTTGATGTAGGCTTCTTTAATTTTAGCGGCTGCTGCACCAGTAAAGCCCATGACCAAAAACATAAAACCGTCTTTGGTCATTTCATAGTATTTGGATTCACGTGTTGCACCATTGCCAATTTCAATGGTTTGAACATGAGCTGAAAAGTTAGCTGATGTAAATTCAGGCGAACAATCCAAAGATTCAATTTTTTGGATGACGTTTTTATGCTGTTTCGCAAAAATTTCAGCCACCTTTAAACTGGTGGTTTTCACTTGCTGGTCTTGAATAAAAACCGCGTCATCAATATGTGCAATTGCGTTCATGCTCATACTCCCCAAAACAATAATGAGAAGACGATAGAACATGCTGAAAAGAACACGGTGGTGTCTAAGATGTTTTTAAAAATTTGTTTACGTTTAAGTTTGCGCTGGCGTTGTTCATACGCTGCTAGGTCGTAAATAGGGGAGTGTTCTTTTACGTTTACTCGAGCATAGCTCTCGTCTTGCACTCGGGTAAAGCGTTGCTTTACTTTTCCCTCGTTCAGAGTGCACGAATGTGTAGAAGAGAATGAGTTATTCATGGCTTTTCCTATATATCAAGTTAAAAACCTGACACCAAGCAATTTCCACAAAGATTGGTGACAGACTGAACAGGGGTGGAAATTTACCGCTATATAGGAAACGGCTGCCCCGAAGGGCACCCTGTCCAGCCTGCCATAAAAGGCATAGCCGAATTTTACACAAAAAAATAGCCCATGACGGACTTTTTGCGCCTATATAACTTTTCAGGTTTCCACGCCTGACCACAGATTTTGCTGTGGTAGTCAAACTCTAACAGTGTTAAAGTGTTAAGGTCAAGTGACTTTATAAGAATTATTTTTGAGGGTGGGGTGTGTCAAAATTTATTATTCTGTTTACAGGGATATTTATCCTATTTGCTGGTTGTGTATATGATGTTCCATCTGTAAAAGTACCACCTTCATCAACGACTATTCAGACTGATCAGCGGGTCACTATGACCCCTGAAGAAGCTAGACGTTTGTATAACGAACAAGTTCGACAACGGACAGTAAATAATCCTTTTAGTGATGAACCTCCTGTTGTTCAGACATTACCAAAAAGCAGATCATCAAATAGTGGTAATAGAATTATTAAGCAAAGTAATTCTTCCTCTCATGGGAGTTTGAAATGTGGCTCTGTGCCTAGATACTGTAAAGAAATGGTAAGTTGTGCTCAAGCAAAAGCTGCTCTCAAATGTGGTAATAGTCGTTTGGACCGCGATGGTGATGGCATTCCATGTGAAAATGTTTGTGGTGGATAATAAAAAAGCTATTAGGAATAAATCATGGGTTTTAATTTTAGAAAAAGTTTTAAGGTTGCTCCCGGAGTAAAACTAAATATCAGTAAAAAAGGCATTAGTAGTGTGTCAGCTGGTGTGAAGGGTGCACGAGTTAGTGTAGGTAAAAAAGGCACTCGTACGACTGTTGGTATTCCTGGTACAGGTCTATCTTATTCCAAACAGAATACCTATAAAAAGTCTGATAATGATTCTGATATGTATGATGGAGCTTGGACTTTATTTAAAGCTATTCTTTGGATAGCTGGAATAATTATGGTGATTGGGTTATTTATAATTTTATAACCGCATTTTAAATGGCGAATTCAAATGAAAAAATTGGCATTAATATTTGCCTTATTTATTACTGGATGTTCTGGTGAACCTGAAATAACTTTACCAGATGTAAAGCAAGTGGATATGAATGATGCAGATGCTATCATTCAATCTATTGGTGAAAAACCGATTCAAGTGATTGATAGTACAGACAGCAGAGATGCAACTAAGAAAATATATAAGTTTGATCATGCTTTTTCGCAATTAGAATTAAGCCCTAACTTTGCACTCATTTCATGGAAACAACATGATGACATCAGCTTAAATCGGGCTGTGAAAATGGGTATGGCTGCGCTTGGAAATGATGCAGGGTATTTGATACACCGTGTGGATCTAAATGGTGAACATACTGAATATAGTATTCAAGGGCATAAAATTATAAATAATTCGTGCGTATCTGAATTATGTATGATCAAAATTGAGAAATAAAAAAGCCCCTTTCGGGGCTTATTTATTGGAGCTGAAAACGCGTCACGCCACGTACAGCATATTGAATATTTTGCTGTCATCCTGTTGTTATTATAACATTTTTTTTAAAACCAGCCTACTGTGTGCAGAAATAATAAAGCACTTGCACAAACACCAACAATTGCACCTACTAAAAAAGGATAGAGCCACATATTTTTTATCCTTATATTTTGAATTGTTTTAATGCATCGGATAATGTTTGAAATGCATCTGTCCAACCTGTGACGATTTGCTTCATACCTTGACTGATCAGTTGAGAGATAGAACGTTCATCTTGATTCAGTTCAGTAAAGTGATTCAGTACATATTGGTAATTTTCCCAATCTATATATGCACCGTTACTGATTAAATTACTTTTTACTAGCTCTAGATCCCAAACTTGTGGAATCAATTGCTGATGTGTTGGTGTATGTTCCCAGTGAGCACTGAGATAACCATCAATATTGGTTAGAATATAGCGTTCGCCTTTTTTAGAATGTGCCAAAATAATACGTTTGGTACCTGTGATTATTTCGATTTTTTCTTTGCTTTTCATATTTTAATCGCTCCGATTTCGATTAATTTTAATTTTTCGAATTCATTTAAAATTTGTTCACAATATTCTTTTGATGCTGTGATGTTTAGTTGGTTGCCACTTTTAAGAAAAATATTCATTTCATTGTATTGACCACGGCTAGTGATCATGCCACCGCAAAAATCAGTATCCAAAACTTCAATGGCTTCGACTTGATGAAGATCAAATGCCTGTTTATTTCTTTTGATGTAGCAATAAATGATGTAATTGGTCATATTCAGTCCTGTGATGTGCATTCAGGGCAAGGGCATTCGATTGGATCTGATGGTTCAGCGATAATGACTGGCATGACGTTCTTCCTTGGTCTTGCATTCAATGCATAAAGTGACTGCACCTAGCTTTTGGCGTGCTGGTGGAATGTCATTGCCACATTCTTCACATTCAGACAGTGATGGTGCGCTGTAATCACGTGGTTTTACTTTGACTTGGTTTAGTTGGTTTTCTTGTGCGCGGTCGATGGGGTCAGACACATGCCACCTCTTTATTTTGTTTTGCTGCGGATTTTGGAAGATGAATATTAGGATTCGGCATTGCAGATGGGGAGAGTTCAGCATCCCATGTCAGGAAGCCTTGAGCTGTAAAACCACAATGTAAATTGGTGCATTGACCGTATAAGCGTTTTAAAAGTGGATCGACTTGTTCACTTGAACGGATCCAAAGTGATTCGCCGCAATGAGGGCATTTATTACTTATTGTACGTCCTGGTTTAGACATTTTTAATTGCTCTGCTGCATTAATTTTATACAACAAATGTACAACAAAATTACGATATATCTAAAGATTCTATTGTAAAAGTTATCAAATACCGTTATTTTGGTTTTACCCATTTCATCTTGACTTCGCCCCAAAGTCAGGATTTTTTTTGTCCTATTTTTTGGCTTTGTCTATTTTGTCTTGTTCACGTTTTACGGCATTGTTCGCGGTCTTTTTCGATTTGTACACGTGAGTCAACTTTAATGGCTTGCTTTGATCACCTGAGGTGATTTTGACTGACTTGCCACCTTCGCTGTAATACGCAATGACACCGGTATAATCTGCATAATTTTTACCAGTGCGCTTTTTGGTTTTGGACTTTTCTTTTTCTTCTTCAGTCTTTTCTTCTTTGCCTTCAAACAGGGTCGATACATCATCGGCATCGGGCAGCTGCACTTCAAGTTCAACTGATGTGGTGAAGCCATTGTCATTGAGTGAATGGGTGACGTTTGTTCCTAACCAGATAATGTCATCAATTTCAGGTTTTAAGCCAATAAATTCGAATTCCTGTTCAGGGATTAAGGTTGGATCGCCAAAAGCCAAGGTATATGTCAGTTTTTGGGCAGTACGTTTACAACGATTGTATTCCGCATTTGCTGCCAGTTCAGCGGTGGTTTTATCCCGATGCACATAGCGGATCTCTTTCATGTTGTCTTCACTGTCACCGACCACGACATGCAATTTTTTGGCTTTGTTTTGGGTGTAGTAATAGGCTTTGACGCCTGTGATATTGTCCGTACCTGTGCCATTGGTGTAGTTGTGCTGATCGCCCTTATTTCTGGTGATTTGCACACGTGGTAAGGCTAAACCTGAAACTGTTGTACTTGCACCACGTGGTAATAAAATCAAATGCCCATTCTTTACAGTGGCTATTGCGTCATTCTCATCGGCAATACGTGTAATGAGATTGGCATCAGATTCATTCTGGGCAATGTATTTAATTTTTTTTGATGCGAATTTTTCATGAACAATGACTTTCAGTTCATATTCAGCACCGACTTTTTCAAATATTTCTTGAATGGTTTTGTCGCTCCAGCTGCGTTCACGCTTTTGTTTTAAACCTTCTGACACGTCATTGGCCATGGCAGAAATACTGAGCACATCTGGTGCGCCACGATGGGATGTGGAATCGACTTTGTATTTGCCTTTGTCAAATAAACCGATATTGGACCAACCTAACCAGACCTGAATGATGGCACCTTTGGGTGGAATACTGAGCATGCCATCCGCATCATTCAATTCGATGTCCACTGAATCCACCACAAGACCACGATTGTCTTTGATGCTCAAAGACATTAAACGTGAAGCCATAAGGGATGAGATATCGACACCATCGACTTCAACTCGAAAAATGGGGTAAGGATATTCCGTCATTTTTTCAACAGAATTTAATGCCGTACCAACGACGTTCATGACTTTATTCAGCATTATAGAATCCTATTCAGTGCGCCAACACCCATGCCGATCAGGGTGCCTAATAAGGTCGGTTGCCAATCACGTACAATGGTCAGTTTTAAAGTGAATTCAGTTTTACGTGCTGCACCATCTTTAAAGAAATAGGTTTTGGTTTCATCTAAATCATTGATGATGACTAAGCCATAGATTTTGCCTGTGCCTTCAATTAAGGTATATGCCTTGCCTGTATCGCCCATTTGTCTGAGCATGTCTAATGTGACGCGACTTCCTGTCAATTCGTGGTAAATCACGCCTTTAAGTGTAATGACATCTTCACCTTTACCAATAAATTGATAAGCAGGGGAGTCCCCGACACGGCTATTGGAAGGATGTCGCCAATTGGTGACACGTTGCAGTTCTTGATATGACGCTGTTCGCAATGAGAAGACAAACAAGCCTAGAGCCATCATCATGTGTCTTTACTCCGTGTCTGTTAAAAATTTACGTTTTTTCATCTGCTGTTCTTCAGCCACTCGCTGGAGTTCCTGACGCATTGCTTCAGCCGTTCCTTTGACCACGGATCCATCTTTGACATGAATATGCACTTCAATGGTGTCTTGGCTGATATATGAACGTGGGTTATTGCGACCAACATTGATGGGTTTGACTGGCTTGGTTTGGGCCGCAGTATTGACCACACCTTGTGTGGCGGTGGATGTTGCTGCAATTGGTAATCCATTGGCATTGGCAATACCGTTGGCCATGCCTTGCATGGTATAGCCACCAATGCCCATGAAGACACGTGAAGGTGAATGGATGCCTAGAATTCCCCGGGCTTTATCAATGACACCACTGACAGCACCTGTGATGGCATCTTTGACGGCATTGACTTTGGATAAAATACCGTTCTTGAGTCCTTCTAAAATCATGGCACCAAAGCCAGTGAACTTTGCTGGAAGATCCACACCAAACCATGACAGTACTTTTGCAAATGCTGAATAGAACAGTCCGATTGGACTCCAATTAATGATCAGTGTTGATATGCCTTTAATGCCACCATTGAATGCGGTCTTGATGGTATTCCAAATGCCGACAAAGAATGCTGAGATCGGGGCCCAGTTTTTATAAATCAGGAAGGCAGCCAGAGCGATTCCTGCAATAATCAACATAATAGGATTGGCTAAAAGAGCAATTCTCATTACATTTAATGCGCCTGTAACCACACTAAAGCCTTTAGCAACCATCATCATTGGGCCAAAGATGGCGATTGCACCAATGGATAGGGCAGACAGACCACCAACAATGGCAATAGCACCGACTGCAATTTTGGTCAGGGTTGCTGCCAGTGCTGGGTTTGCTTGAGCCCATGCCTGAACTTTACTCATTACAGTATTGAAGCTGCCAATCATGGAGTTGACACCAGGCAATAAAACATTGCCGATGGTGATGCCTAATGCCGCCATCTGGTTTTTTGCTAATTGAATATTATTGGCTGTCGTTGCAGCGCGTGCTGCATATTCTTTTTCCATACTGCCAGCGTACTTTTGCTTATCTGCAACTTTCCCTAAATTGTCTTCAAGGGCTTTCATGTTGGTCAGCAAAGGTGAGATAGATCCAAGTGACTCAGAGCCGAATAATTCTTTTAACATGGCAGCTTGCTTGTACTTATCCATTTTTGAAATGGCTTTCAATACAGATAATGTGGTTCCTTCAGCATCCTTCTGCATGTCTTGAGCTACCTTTTTAGCATCCATACCTAATTCAATATAAGCATTGTGCTGTCCCTTTGTGGCAGACTCACCTGCAACCAAGGCAAGCATCATATTTTTAATACCTGTAGCAGCCACTTCTTCAGCTACGCCCATACCACGGATTGTTGCCCCTAATGCGGCAATAGATCCAGAAGCAAAGCCACCGACTTCACCCAACGGACCAATACGTTGCACAATATCCATGATGCCTTTAGCCGCGGCAGGGGTATTGTTGCCTAGGTAGTTAATTTTATCCGCTAATGTTGTTACTTCAGATTGTGACATTTTGAATGCTGTACGCATTTCTGCCATTGCCTGTCCTGATTCTTCGGCTGTAATGTCGAAAGCTACACCCATCTTCACAGCTGTTTCAGCAAACTGAGTCAATTCATTTTTTGCAATACCAGATTGTCCACCTGCTGCATAAATAGCTGCAATATCTTTGGCGGCCATCGGCAGTCGTGTACTCATGCTGATAATATCGTTTTCCATTTGCTTAAACTGCTGTGGGGTATCAAAATCAACCACTTTTTTTACATCAGCCATGGCAGATTCAAAATCAATAGAAAGTTTAACTGGTACTGCTAAAGCAGCTGCACCAGCACCAGCGATCATGAGTCCTTTTTTTGCCATTTCATTGGCTTTGCCCATGCGTTCTTGCATCTTTTCGTATTTCTTTTGGGCTTCTGTATGTTTGCCTAAGGATTCTTTTTGTTTGTTTAGCTCCATGGTGGTCAGATGAATCTTATTTTTTAGATCTGATTCTTCATCATTCAATCTATCCATCTGAATGCCAGCTTTGTTAAATTCCTGAGCCATACCAGTCAATTCTGTACGTTGGCTTTTCTGCACACCCATCAGGCGTTTATGAGCAGCTTCAGCACGTGCCAATGCTGTGACATTTTCCTGAACTTCAGGATTGATTTTGAGTGCTGCTTTTAATTCAGAAATGGTTTGTTTGTTTTTGGCCAATGCCTGAGCAGTCTTTTCAGATTGTGCGGTGAGCTGACGGAATCCTGAGATTTTGCGCTGTTGTGCTTCAAGGTCCTTCAGCTCACCATTAGTTTTTTTGAGCGCGTCAGCCATGGTTTTAGAGCCACCAACGATGGTTTTCATTGGTCCTGTGAGTTTATCAACTGCTCCAAATAGGACTTCTAATTTTAGTTTTGACATTGGTGGACTCTTTTATACAGTGGTTTGGTGACGCTTCAGCGCATGGTGATGCCATTTACTTAATTCAATAATGTCCATGTCATCGTATGCGCTGGGTGGCCAATGGAAGATGCAAGCAATATTGGCTATTGCTTCATCTACGTCATCGACCAGTTTTATTGCTGTTCCTCTTTGATCGCTTTCTGCAGATCCTTCGGGTACAAAAAAGTGACCAAGTGACCTCCAAGCTGTGCAAAGTCCACTGGATCTAGTTCAAGCACTTGCTGTGGTGTTAATGCAGGTGTGGTCACACGTGGTAAAACTTTGATTAATGCGTTTACGTCATGCTGATAGATGGCTTGTAAACTGACACCGCTGAGAGCTTTCACATTGGGTTTACGGATGGTGATTTCAGTAATGGTATTGCCACCAAATTGAATCGGTTGTTCTAGCTGAACGGTTTCTTGGTTCGGGTTTTGAATCAGTTGCTGATTTAAGTCTTGATCTTGAGTATTCATGTCGCATTCCTAAAAGAGACAAATTAAAAAAACCTTGCACAAAACGTTGTTCATGCAAGGGTAGGAAAACTTATAATCCGATTGCTTTACGTTGTGCTTCCAGACGGTCTTTGCCATCTACAACTTCTTTGAAGCCAAGCACGTCAATTTCGATTTCAACTTTGCCGTTGACTGTGAGTTTGTAATAAGCACAGTTGGTCACGACTTTATGTTCAGTGTCTTCACCTGGTTCAGAGTCACCGCCATCAATTTCTTCATGACGACCACGAACCACGACTTCCACTGAATCGACTTCGCCTGTGTCATCACGTTGATAAGCACCAGCGAAACGCATATATACACCGTCGACTTTTTCCATACCGAACTGACGCAAGGTAAGCAGGTCTAAGCCACCGAAAGTGGATTCAAGCACTAGGCCATCATCGCCCATGCCCATGTCGACCTTGATTGGTGCGTTCATACCACCACCGCGATAGTCTTCCATCTTGCGTGTGAGCTTTGGTAATACGACCGTTTTAATTTCACCTAAGTAACTTTGACCTTCGTTAAATAGGTTCATATTTTTGAGTTTACGAGGAAGGCTCATGCATCAGCTCCTATGCAGTGATCGTTGAAGCGAAGTCAGCCAAATAGCTGTCTGTAATACGCTGACGGAAGGTAAGATCTTCAAGCGGTGGCACTGGGGTATAGTCATAGTCGATATACAATTTGCCGGCTTTGAGCGTGTCTTTTGAGTTTAGCTCTGGGTCATACCAAGCATCGCCACCCATCAGATAGCCTAGGCGTGTCCATTCACGTTGTTTGGCTTTGATGCCTTCCAACATGTCGTTGACCAGTGAACCGTGCATTGGTTTATCAATGGCCCACATGTGTGCTTCTGCAATCGTGTCGGCCATGATCTGTGCTGTACGTGTGTAGTTTTCAAAAGCAAAGAGTGGATCATCTGAACAGGTGCGTGAGCCCCAAAAACGGAAGCCATCATGCTGAATCAGTGTGGTGATTTCGTTGCTGTTGAGATAGCCAGCATCTGTTGCAGGGTCTTGAAGGTCCCAAGTCACATCGGCATCGATACCAGTTACACCGTTTACAGCAATGTTTGATAAGGTTTTATGCCAACCGATTTCGTTGTCGATCTTGGCACGTAAGCCCATTGCCACTGCAACTGCAGGTACAGTTTCGGTTTGTGCTGTGTCGACATTGAATGCCACGAAGTTTGGCCAAATCACCATGAGTTCACGCGCTGCGAATGCATCACGATAGGCAACGACTTCTTCTTTGGTTTTGCATCCCCAAGCATAGACATAGGCAAATGCACGAAGTTTTTTTGCAATGGTTGCAAGTTCGGTGGCAACAGCTTGAGTATCTAAACCTGGTGCACCAATGATGCGTGGCTGTACGCCTAGTTTTGCTTTCGCTAATAGCAATGCTTTTGCACCGGTATATTTACCAGTAGCGTCTACGGTACCAATGACGTTTGCTGTTTGTGCTGCTTCATCTTCAGCAGCTGCAACACGTACCACGACGCAGATTGAATTCGCTTGGTTGGCCATGGCTTGCAGTGCTGTTTTTAGTGTGCCGTTGGTACCGGCTTTTGCAACTGCAGCTTGGGTGTTGGTAATGAGCACTGGCGTATTCAATGGGAAAACGGTTGCATCTGCATCTTCTGCAGTGGCAATGAGTCCTTGAACAGCAGTGGCAATGGTTCGGATCGGACGTGTACCTTCGTTGATTTCAACGACACGTAGTCCGTGGTGGTATGAATCTGCCATAAAAAAAGCCTGTTTATTGAGGTTTTATTTCAACAAACAGGCTTGCATGGGTCTGAATAAAGCCCAAGTGTATGGGCTTGTATTAAGTGGGTTTTACAAAGTTAATGCTTGTTCCCACATTGCATCGATACGTGCTGTATCCAGACCGAGCAGATCAGCAACCATCAGCAATGTTTCATCAGTGCGCCAGAACTCGGTGGCATCTTTCCAGTCGATTAAAGCCAGCTGTCTGGTTTGAGTATCTGGGATTTTATTAATTTCAGCTTCAATCTGATCCAGATCGAAACCGTTTAATACCAGGACACACATAAACTGCCGTCGTTTTAAGGCTGGGAATTGTGCAAGGCGATGTGCTTCAATTTCTGCCGGGGTGCGTGGGTCGATCCAGTCATTATCTTTCCAGATGTGGTGTGGACTAGGTTTTGCATCCGTGTATGTAAGATCACTAAAAACATGGTGTCCCGAATTAATTTTACTTAATAAATCCAGATGCTGTTCTGTATCGATGTCTATAAGATCTGCAGGTAGATCCGTATAGTCCATGTCAGTATCATAAAATGCTTGATTTTTTTCACTAAATTTAATCATCTTAATATCCTATTGCAAGCCATGTGTAGCCACGTAAACCACCCGTTGAATTTTGATTCATATGCTGCAAGCTAATATGGGCCATCGTCTGTGTTGTCGATATCAATAAAGCTGTACCGTCACCATCATTGGATGGAGCACTAATTTTTCTTGTTAAAGAAATATTTAAACAGGAATTTGGAAAAGCGATTGGGAACGTGATAGATGCTGAAACTTCGCCCGGATTGCTGGCATAGTCTTGTGTGCCCCACTGCAAAATCAGACCATTAGGTAGTTTTGTATATCCATTTTGGCCTTTCCAATTATCAAAACCATTAACTGATGTGTTGATCTGAATATTTCCAGAACCATCAAAATAAGCAGATCCAGATACATCACCAGAAATAGCAATATTACGTGGTGTTTGAAGCTTTGAAGCAGATGCGGCATTACAACCAATACCGTTTTGCGAGATACGAGCAACGATAGTGCCATTTTTAGCATCAATGAAGTTGAAAATGCCGTTATAGCCGTGAAAATTCATTCGATCAATACCATTTCGACCCGTATCGATGTAATGATATTCGTCTGCTTGAAATATGCCTGTTGATGCTGTAACTGTTCCGTTTACGTCATTTGTGCCGTCAAAGTTTTGTCCGAAAATTTGGCGTGGATTTTGAAGTTTTGAAGCAGATGCCACATTACTTTTTGTGTAAGCGATTTCTTTCCACTCTGAATTAGTCGTCCCACCAGTAAAGGTTTGTGTATATAGCTTATGCGAAGCAATATCAAAAAATAATTTACCAATCCAATCTTGAGAATATTTAAAGAACTGTGCCGCAGCAATTTGGCTACCAGCAGGGCTATTTTTCCACGTGTATTCCGTATGAATCCCATCGAAATCATTGCGCGCCAAATCAAATTCTTGATTAGATGAAAATGTGCGCTGGTATCGATTTTCACCTAATTGACGAACTGCATTTGCAGTCGCGGCATGATCTTTTGAATAACTATCAATGCCATCATATAAAATCGCTGCACCATATTGTCCGATGCCAGCGTACGGAAATTGACGATTACCTGCAGATATTAATTGCCCCTTTCTATTTAGATTAATGACAGGAATTTCAAGATTATTTGCACCATAAGTTCCGGCAGAATCATTCACATCTTTCAAGATGAAATTGATTGCAACATTTGTTGAACCATCAAAATTAGCGCTACCAGTACCATCACCCGAAATTGCAATATTACGTGATGTTTGAAGTTTTGAAGCAGATGCTACATTGCTTGATGTTTTTGCGATTGTTGACCATTCGCTCCAAGTATTATTATCGAGGGCATGTCGAATATATTGTTCTCCACCATTTATTGCACTAAATCTTTGCCAGCTATAAGAGCAATAGTTATCACTTGTAGCAAAACCTTCTATTGCGCCATATGGGTCAGGGAATATCCCTCCATCTGTTGGTCCATTTACACATTTATAATGAGCGTTTAAGCGCAAATTATTAGTGCGTGTCTTTATAAAGTTGCATACTTCGATTGGCTTCAGTTTCGCAATATCATTGGTAGAAAAATCAGATAAAATATCAATAACAATAATATCCTTTGTCCCATCAAACGACACATTGTTTATTTTTCGAGCATATTTTAGCTTTGTTGAAGAAATTGCATTTTCATCTTTTCCAAGCTTACTCTCATTCAATATTTTTGCTTGTTTTGCTGAAACTGGCTTAGTGCCATCATTTGTTATTAAGTTGTCGATAATTTCATCGCGAGGAATATAGTTTTCATCAACCCACGCTTGTGATGCATAAATTAATGACTCATCTAGCGTAATTTCAACAACATTTCCATCTTTAATATTTTGGGTAAATTTAAGTCGATATTCACTCACACCAGTAGGATCGGCAACTTTTTCAAAAGGGGCGTGACTACCATGTGAAATTAATTTTCCATTTGCGATTACACCCATTTCACGAACCCAGAATCCACCAATATTTGACGGAATAATAGTTTCAATCTCGATCCAGTTGCTATTGGTCGGGTGACGTTCATACTTAGTGACCGGTTGACGATGCACTTCACGGACTAATGAAGTTCGAGCTTTGTTAGGTGTGGGTACAGCTCCATTTCCATCACCGAAGGCGATATGCGTAATAGCCAGTTTTGTATTTGATGCAATTGCTGCAGCAATCTCAGCATCGCCGGTATTTGTTGTGACGTTATAATAATCTGCCATTTTTAATCTCGCGGAAGACTGCAGAAAGTGAGCGCAGTTTGATGAACTAAAATATTGTGGATGCTAAGTACAGGATTAGCGGTTATTGTTAAATTTCCTAAATGCCTTGCTGCTGACTTTGCATCAGAAACCAAGCGATTCACTTCGTTAAATACTTCTTGGCTAAGGGGCTTCCCAATCAGATCCAGTTCAAGATTGAATGTCCCTGGAGTCAATTCTGGTGATGTTTTAAACCACTCAATCAGCTTCACTTCATAACCAAATGGTTCAAGCGCACGCTTGATGGCAGCAGCTGTACCTTTAATTTTATGCTGCTCTTTAGAGGACTGAATTACTTTACGTTTTAAGGCGTCTTGCCAACTGTCATCCCAATAGTCGACCGATTTCTGATAAGCAATAAACGGTAAGAATTGGGCCGGCACCTGGTCTATATCTTTAATGACTCGGATTGATGGCAGCTCAAATGCATCTTTGCCAACTTCTGTCAGATTTCTTTCTAGCTGTGTGGAGTTTGGTGGTAAAAGTGATTTCACTCTACACCTCCAATTGTGATACTGGTCGCTGTGCAATGCGGATGGTGATAAACATCGATTTCAATATCAGCAGCTGGTGCATCGATAACCACGCGATTAATCCCGTCGACATGCAAAGCAGCATATAAAGCTGATAAACGAATACTCTGGCCATTCTTACGTGCTTTTTGAATGTAGTTTTGAATACGGATATTGGCAGCTTCGAGAAGCAAAGAGTCTTCAGCATTTTTACCGACAAATAATCGCGCGGTGATTTGATATGGTTTTGCAATACTCGATTTTACAATTGGCCGGTCGCAGACAGGACGCACATGATCAGGATCTAAAGCATTCTGCACAATATCAATAAGTTCCTGTGATGCCTGACCGTTCACACTGTCGACCTGAGAAATCACGATATCCAGTAAATAAGGATGATCAATATCCGAATGAATTTTTACACCATCCACACGGCCGTCGGCAGTTAAGGTGAAAAACTTATAGGCATTTAAAGATCCGGCTGTGTTCATGCCGTCATATTGCAAAAGGCAACGTTCTTTTAATCGCTCATCCGATTCATAAATAGCTGGACTAGGTGGAACTACTGAGTTATCTGCAGGGGTGACAATTAAACGGATCAGACCATATTCGGTTAATGCCAGGTGATCCAAATCAGGACCTTCAGCATAGGCAAGCAATAAAGATCGTGCATCAGCATTGCATTTATTTCTATATAACAGTTCCAGATAGGCATTTTCCTGTAGAACTTTTACGACCGGATCTGATTCACGATTCAGAATCGTCCGCCATTGTGCCTGTTCAGATTCAGGATATAAGGCAATAAATTTTTCTTTTCGTTCACTCAGTATCTGTTCGTAATTCAATTCTTGAATCAGTTTTGGAACTGGCAACTGTGAAAAGTCGACGGTACTCATGAGATCGCCCCAAAGTTTAAAGGAATACTTAAAGATTCATTTTGATTGCTATCCACGACTGTCACCTTCAGGTCCAAAATAAATTTTCCTTGGTCCAAAATATCAATAGAAATCGATTCAAGATTAATCCGGTTCTCCCATTGGATTAATGCTGTAGCAGTGGCGGCATATAACTGCAATCGAGTAATTTCATTGAATGGTGCGTCAATTAATCGCGGTAATAATGAACCATAGTTTCGACGCATAATTCGTGAACCAATTGGTGTGGTTAAAATGTCTTGAATGGATTGACGAATTTGATCAGCTTCACTTGATAAACTTAATCCGGTATTGCGTGACATCATGGAACTGGTACTCCTGAAGTTGCAGAACCACCTTGAACGCCTGAAGTTTTGTGTTTTTTCAAGCTGATATTACCTGCAGTGACATCAGCATCCGTTGTAATGTCTTTTGTGACATGCAAAGCACCAGTCACTGTGACATCAGCCACGATATTGGCTTTACCACCTGCAGGTAATACAGCAGATAATTCATGAGATTGAATGTCATAGGCAATGACACAGCCATCGGCAAACATACGAATTTTTTTGTTTAGATCGTCAGAGGGTGCAGGGTGGTCGTCGTTATAAAATCCATATAAAACGAAGCTGGTTGGACCAATATCACCGCATGGTGAAATAACCACACATTCTTCATTGATCGATGGCATATCCCATGTTGCATCGTCACCAGAACGAATATTTAGGCAACGGATTTCCGGTGTCTCTATATCGCCTAAATTGACGATGACACGTGGAATAGGTTTAGACGGATTGATGGTCTTGATGGTTCCAAATCGAACAATATTTTCAAGACGACGGTTAGCATCTGCATTCATGCAAACACTTTGCGTCAAGGACTAAGCCATTTCAGCTGATGGGGCTTGTATTAAGTGAGTTTTACAATGTTCAAAACTTAAAGATTGATATGTTTTAAGAATGAATCTTCAATCAGTTTTAAATCCTGATCTGTGAAGCCTAAAAGTTCTCGTTTTGGATAGACCACACTTGGTGCGCCACGTTCAGCACGATCTTTTAAACCTTCCTGGTGTACTTGTGCAATACGTGCGACACGTCCCACAAAGCCAATCGCAATGGCATCCGAATTGCTGAGCAATTTTAAATGAGCAGTATTTTTTAATTTGGTGAACATTTTGCGCTTAATTTTGCCTTTTTGTTCACGTAGGCGTTTGCGCCTTGGGGTGTATGTTGAACCATCAGGATTCTGTTGTGCAGAAATACGTTTGCTCTGATTTTTTCTTAAATCACGACCGATCTGTTTTGAAAGCTTGGCACGTTCACCCACTGACAACCGTTCCAAATACGGCTGTAAGTAGGTGGCAAGTTCTTCAACATTGTTCGTCATGGGTTTCGACCTGTCGGTGGCATATCTAATGACCAACCTTGTTTTTCAGCAGTGGTCCATGAAGCAACGACTTCACCCGATGGATCGATGACTTCAAAATCAGTGGCAGGTTCATATTCTGTGTACTTCGGTTCTTCAGGATGACTGAGTTCTAATTTACCGTCTGACAACTTTTTCACGACGACACGTTCAGTCAGTGGAATTTGGAAGTTAATGTCATATTTGCTGTTATCAATCAGTTCAGCTTCAAAACTAATGGCTTGTTTTCCTTTTTCATGGTTGGCCATCAATTCAGGCTGATTTTCTGCAATCCACGTGAACAGCACGACACCAATAACATCGACATCACCGGCATAGTCAGTAATGACCAGATCCAATGTGTATGAAATTTCAAAACTAAAACCACTGACCATGGTACTGCGAAGTGAACCATTGTTAGTGAAGATCAATAAGCGATCCTGATCAGGACTCAGATCAGGAATCGCTTTGAGTAAATATTCTCTTAATTGATTGGGCTTTTTCATGCAGCTTTTGCACTCTTATAGTTTGGATCGAGGCGGTTCATCACACGTAAAAACTTGGTGTCATAGCCCAGTTTTTTATAGTTTTTGCCGTTATACAGTGAAAAAACTACATGCCAATTTTCTTGACGTAAAGCATCGATCAACTTCCAATCTTTATCATCGACTTCACCAGACTTGGTTTCACAGTAGCGAAGGAATGCTTCAAACTGAAGGCTTTCACTTTTTTCATGCTGTGCTACAAATTCCTGAACAGATGCATAACCTAAGGCTTTCCAATTTTCACCCATGAGCTGGAAACGTCCCCACGATGCCGACTGTAATGCACATGATTCATCAAGCTGCTTGGCTTGACTTAAACGTGTGTACTCAGCAGATCCACCGTGATAACCACCTGTTTTGGTATTCACAATATTCGGATGTTTGGCCATGAGTGCATTTGCTTTGGTTTTGCCGAATTTCTGATTCAAATAGAAATACATGCGATGACGTTCAAACAGAATTTTAGGCTTACCATTTGGCAAATAACCTTCACCCAGCGTTTCAACTTCAGCAATGGCTTTGATTACGATGACAGGCACACCCAAACGTTTGGCACCTTCGACTAAATCACTTTCTTTTAAAAGTTTACTGGTGCATTCACCACGTAGGGCTTTTAGTGTGTAGTCACCGACCAATCCATCGACTTTCAGATTTTTCAGTTTCTGAAATTGAATCACGGCATATTCAGTATTTTCGCCAAAGTCACCATCAGCAATGAGTGGTTTCTTATTTTTACCAGTCATGCCATTTTTAATCAGCAGTTTTTGCAATTCAGTGACGGCTGAACCTTTTGAACCTAATTTTAAAATGCTCATGGTGTGCTCCTTAGCATTGAAACGACATTGCCTTTACTTTGAAAAATAAAGACCACTAAGAACACCGCGAGAATGGCATCCCAAATCGTGACCGGATCTTTAATGAAAATGATATGAATGCTTTGTGCAAGGAATGCACCGATCAGAACAACTGCAAATAGTCGAAACGAACATTTTTGCAGGTGCAAACGATCAAAACATAAAATACGGAATGCACATGCCACATAGCACAGCACGGCAACGATGGAAAAAATTGTTTGTGCCAATGGCGACAACATGAGTTGCATCATTTTTTATTCTCCTTTCCAAAAGTGTTGGACAGGGCAGAAAAGAACTTTGAAGTGGTGTTGAAGATCTCAGTCAATGTTGACTTGTTCACCCATTTCATGACCTTCACCAAAACAGGCAAGGCAAACATGCTGGTAAAGCAAGCAATGACAGTGTGACTGTTCACACCAGTTCGGTTTGAAATTTCAGGGGCTAAGGCATAGCCCAAAGCGACGGACAACATGAGCGAAAAAATACGTTTTCCGTAGCTCAGTGACACTTGGGTGTATGCCAAAAATGCTGCACCAATTACTGCACCAAACAGTGCATCACCATTCACGAATGGAAGGAGTGATACCAAGCCGGCAGAAGCGGTAATTGCGACAGTCGTTGATGTTGTTGGTTCAGCCATATTTTTGTTCTCAGTCCCAAAGCTGAATGCTTTGCGTTTTATTTTGTTGTGTTTGAAGTTCTGGTAACTGAACCTTTGTCCCCATCGGGAGAAATGGACCAAATTCAGACAAGTGTGGATTGGCTTCAAGTACTGCTTCGACCACACCAGATGAGCGTCCATAGTTGCGCCAACAAATTGCGTCAACCGTGTCATTCTGAATGGCATAAACAGTTTTCATTTAAACCACTTTCCCCAGAAGCTAGTTCTGTTTTTTGAGCGTGTATCAATTTTGGTTGGTCCAGGCACAGGAACAAATTCAGGTTTTTTGAGGCATGAACAAGGCTGATAGCCATTTCCATTGCGTCCATCAAAACCTTTGAAACATGAATTACATTTCTGAGTCATACCAGCTCCACATTCAAACGACGAATTTTTTTTAAATCACGAATGGCAAAGCGCAGATCTCGACGGTAATCATCAATCGTTGGTGTCAGATCATCTGCTTTTTGGCCACCATTGTTGTTGGTGTCATAAGCACGATACTTTTCAGTCAGTTCAGCACCAACAGCTGCTGCAACGGCACGAAAATACAGAACTTCAGTGATGGGTTTTTCCACACCTTTTGTGGTGATGGTTTTTGGACTGATTTCAGCAAGTGATGCTGCTTTTGATGTCAGGGATTCGAGCTGATCATTGACTTCAATGATGGCTGATTCAATTGCAGGAATTAAACGCTGATCAGTGATACTTCCATCAAAGCGCAATGCTTCACGAATCGCTTTGCTAGATATGCCAGGGAAAAATGAATCACTGGTGATGACAACTTCTTCATTGTTGCGGTTGCCGTTTGCAATTAGTCCGGTCATTGTCATTCTCTAATAGTTGAGGGGTGGAGAATTGAGTTTGTAATTACGCATAAAAATGTCATTACAGCGTCAATTCTGCCCCTCGGTTGGCGCGGGGCACTCGTTACGTCGGATGAAACATCAAGTTGCCTTGATCATCGACGACCTGTGAACCATCAGCATTCAGCATCGGTTCAGGTGAATTTTTTAATTGTTCTTTGTAAAGCTTTTCAGCCTTTTTCAGATCAGTTTTACCGCCACAGTTTTCATTTTTTGCAATCGCCATTTTGAGGAATGCAACGGCTTCAGATCCACGATCTAACTGCAGGAAAGTACGACCAATACCTAAATATAATTTGGCGCGAATCTGGTCATGCATATCGTAATCAGCAGTTAATTGAGTGGCTTTTTCAAGAACATCAAGTTTAAAGACTTGGCCATCTTGATAAGCTTTGTGTGCAGCATTACCAATTTCTTCAGCAACAATACTTGCAGTACTGCGACTAAACGAATCAGGCATTTTTAGGTTTTGCTCTAAAGCATATTCAGCAAGACTTAAACCTTGATTGAATAGACCACAGTCAAAGCACCACAGCATGATGGTGGTAATGACTTCATCCTGTTCAACTTTTGCGCCTGACTGAACAATACCCAACACATAAGGCATGTGCTTTGGAATAAGTTCTTTTTTCGCTTCAGCACGTTTTTCTTGTGACTGAATTGAACGTAAAACATGAATATCGTTTTTGAGTTCGGTCAGTTGTAATTGGTAGACGCTTGCGTCTGGACGTACACCACCAAATTCATCAGCCTTGGCAGCTTCTTTCGCTGCCAAAGCCTGAAGGCGATGTCGTCGAGCTGGACTCAACATAAATCACCTATTATTCGATTGTGATGCCTTCAACCAATGCCACTTTTTCGTATGCTTCAATCACATACGCTTCATTTGAAGATTGATAATCTTCAATGCGGTTTTTGCTTGGTTTTTCTTGGATGTAACGACGTTTTGCATCTTTTTGATAGTAGATTGACAGGTTGTCAAAAGACGTAATCAAAAGTGCATTGTCAGGGAAATGCGGTACACGTGCTGCAGGTAAGCCACCAATTTGTTTTTGGCTTAATAGCACTTGACCTGCCAATACATTGGTATTGTCAGATGCATCATTCACAATCGGGAAGTTTTTGTCTGCCAACAGTGAACGACCACAGATCACAACGAGATCCGTATCATCTTGATGGACTTCATCAATCAATTCATTGACTGCATCAACAACTAAGGCATCTAAGTTTTTGTATGCACCAGTTGCACCAACTGTCACTGTCGTCATTACACGATCAGCTGCATTGGTACGGATTTTTTGTAACCAGCCGATGTTCACGTCCTGCAGTTTTGCATTTGTAGAACGGTCAGTGGTTGCTGCTGCTGAGGTACCATTGAAACCAATCATGATACGATCTAAAGCAATCGCTTTAGCAACGGCATTGGTCCAACGTTGATGGAAGTCAGCAAACGGTGCCCAAGCATCAAGTTTTGCATAAGGAATTGCCACATCGAAATTGGTTTGTTTGCATTCATATTTATCTGCACCTAAACCAGTTGGATCGGTTGGTGTACGTTCACCATTACCTGAAGTGTCAGTACGACCTGCAATCGTTGAATTGACAGATAGACCAATTGCTTCACCAGTTTGGGCATCAACAGGGATGATATTAATTTTTTGAAGAAATTCGCTTGAAGCCTGAATTTTTTCTTCCATTTTTTGAGCTGGTGCAGGCGCTACTGTGAATTGCACCTGTGCCGATTCAACACCGTTTAGTTCAGCAACTTTTGCCAAACTATGATTGAATTTTTTACGTGTATCGTTACGCATTTTTTTCTCGCTTATAAGCAATATTTATAGACTGCTGACAGTGATTAAACTATTAGCACTCGATTTGTTCAGAGAAGTTGCCAGTGTTTTCAGGTGCAGGTGGTGTACCTGGGTTTTCTTCACCTTCTAATTTGGTTTTCAGTTCATTGAAGTCTTTTTCCAATTTAGAATGCTTGGTTTTAAGTTCCGAAAACTCATTTTCGACCGTTTGCAATTTGGTCTGACTTTCACCAAAGGTTTTTGCAATCGCTTCTAGCGAGTCAGATACTTCTTTGAATTGGTCTTTATTTTTATTGTCTTGTTGTTCTTGTTGTGGCTTCAACCAATCCAAAACTTTAGAAAACAGGCCTTTTGCTGCTGCATCTTGGCCATCTTCAAACTGGAGGTCAGCTTCTTCAGCTGCAGTAAACAAATTGGCTACATCTTGTTTACGACCAACAAATGGGTTTGCTTCAGGCTGTTTTGCAGCAAATTCCATGATTTGCGTACCTAATGAAGCAGGGGTGTCAGTGAATGCTAAACCGACCAAATACGCTTTACCGGTATCAGCAAAATTCGGATTTACTTCAATGGAAGTAAATAATTTCTGACCTGCATTGTGAAGTTCGATTAATTGATCAAACGCATCAACCTGAGCAAATAAAGCAAGTTTTTTTGTACCGTTGATTTCTACTTCTTCAGCTTTTAGGGCAGTGACCTTTGCATAAGTGCCAAATTCAGAACTTGGTGAAAAGCCACGGTAATGTTCAAGGTTGCCTAATGCTGTGTATGTATTTGGATCGTAGCTGTCAGCCATTTGTTGAATCCATGTTGCTTCAATCACGCGACCATCAGTCGTGGATCCAGCAACAGCAACACGGAAAAATTTGGATTTCTTCATTTCTGAATCCTGTGTCTATGTCGATAGATAAAATCTATTTAAAGTAGTTAGCAGAATCGGAAGAACGGCATAAACATTCAATCCAAAGGGCTTGTATTAAGTGGGTTTTACAAAGTAGCTACAATGAATAAATGTTATAGCGTTGGCTTAATGAGCCAATGGATAAAGCACTTGATACACCGAAAAATCTAAACTTTGACAAACGCCTTCTAGCAAAATTTTTGTATTGGATGGGGTGGCGAATCAGCTCGATTGCAGATTACATCGACGAGCCTGATAAAAATGTTCACGCTTGGAAAACACGTGATGAATGGGATAAAGATGCACCGACCGGTCGAGTCGGTGAAGCTTTAACTGCTCAATTGATCAAACTGATTATTCTTGAGAAAAAAACACCTGGTGATTACAAAGAAATTGATTTACTCATGCGCCAACTTGAGCGTATGGCACGAATCGAAAAATATTCTGACGGTGGCAATGAAGCTGATCTGAATCCAAAACTCAAAAATAGAAATGCTGGACCACGTAAACCAAAACAGCCAAATGCACTGACTGAAGAACAAGTCGAAAAACTTCTTGAAGACTTTGATGACGGTTTATTTGAGTATCAAAAGGTTTGGTACCGTGCGCGTGAACAGCGAAATCGTGCCTTATTAAAATCACGGCAAATTGGCGCGACGTTTTATTTTGCACGTGAAGCTTTGATCAAAGCTGTCACCACTGGTCGAAATCAGATTTTCTTGTCTGCATCTAAAGCCCAAGCTCATGGTTTTAAAACTTACATTAAAAACTTTGTCATGCAATCCATTGAAGTGGATCTGCAAGGCGATCCGATTTCAATCACGCTTCCATGTGGCAATACTGTTCAGCTTATTTTTTTGGGTACCAATGCCAAAACAGCACAGTCATACCATGGCGACTTATATTTTGACGAATTCTTCTGGGTACATGGCTTTGCCACACTGAAAAAAGTGGCATCGGCAATGGCTGCCCAAAAACAGTACAAAAAAACCTATTTTTCTACACCATCCAGTAAAACGCATGAAGCCTATGCATTTTGGACAGGTGATGCTTTCAATAAAGGGCGTACAAAAGAAAATCGAGTTGAGATCGACACCAGTCATGCAAATTTAAGAAACGGTGCTTTATGTGGCGACAAAATGTGGCGACATATTGTCAATATTCAAGATGCCGAACGCCAAGGCTGTGATCTATTCGATATCGATGAACTCATTGCCGAAAACAGTCCTGAAGAATTTGCCAATCTTTATATGTGTGAATTCGTTGATGATGGTCACAGTGTATTTCCACTGTCCATCATTCAGCCATGTATGGTCGATTCATGGGAAGTTTGGTCCAAAGATTTTAAACCGTTGGCACTTCGTCCATTTGGTAATAAACCTGTTTGGATTGGATATGACCCAGCTGAAAGTGGCGACAGTGCAGGGCTTGTTGTCATCGCACCACCTGAACCTGATTATCCAAAATTCCGTTTACTTGAACATCATCAGTTCAAAGGCATGGACTTTGCCAGCCAAGCGCAATACATCAAAAAATTAACAACCAAATACAACGTCAAATATATCGGCTTAGACAAGTCAGGTATGGGCACTGGTGTTGCTCAATTGGTCCTTGAGTTCTTCCCGAACCTAACGACATTCAATTATAGCGTCGATGTCAAAACACAATTGGTCATGAAAGCAATGGATGTGATCAACAAAGGTCGTTTTGAATTTGATGCCGGATCCACTGACGTGGCTATGTCAATTATGGCTATTCGAAAAACACTGACTGCTTCACAAAGACAAATGACATTTGAAGCATCACGTGCAGAAAACATCGGTCATGCAGATTTGGCTTTTGCCATTTTCCATGCGTTCGCAAATGAACCTTTAACCCTTGATGACCAAACAAAATCTAAAAAATCCTCTATGGAGATTTACTAATGTCCGACAGCAAAGTGCAGGCATTTACGTTCGGTGATGCAGAGCCGGTGATGAATGGCCGTGACTTATCACAGTTCTATGAAACATGGTTATGTGGCAATTATTACGAACCACACATCAGTATGAATGCTTTGGCCAAATCTTTTAAAGCAATGCCTTATTTGTCGACTGCAGTGTTTTATAAAAAGAATCAACTGGTGTCGTCATTCATACCAAATAAATTGATCAGTTCATCTGAGTTTGAACGCATTGCTTTTGATTACTTGGTATTTGGTAATGGCTATTTACAGCGGATCGATAATCGATTGAATGAGCCACATCACTATGATGGACTCATGGCCAAGTACACCAGACGCATGAAAAAACCTGATGAGTTTTTACAGCTGCTGAACGGTTTTGAAGAACACATTTTTAAACCTGGTACTGTTTGCCACATCAAAGGAATTGATGTCGATCAAGAAATTTACGGAACGCCTGAATATATCGCGGCACTTCAGTCCATGTGGCTCAATGAGTCAGCCACTTTATTTCGTCGCAAATATTATAACAACGGATCTCATGCCGGCTTCATCCTATATATGACTGATCCTGGTGTAGATGATGCAGATGTGGATGCATTGAAACAAGCGATGAAAGATTCACGTGGTCCAGGTAACTTCCGAAATTTATTTCTGCATGCACCAAATGGAAAAAAGGATGGTTTGCAACTGATTCCAATCAGTGAATTGGCTGCCAAAGATGAGTTCTTAAATATTAAAAATGTCACACGCGATGACGTTCTTGCATCCCAACGTACACCGCCACAACTTCTCGGAATCATTCCATCCAATGCAGGTGGCTTCGGATCCATCAGTGAAGCTCGTGAAGCCTATTGGTATTCCGAAATTGTCCCACTTCAAAATTTATTCGCTAACACAGTGAACGAATGGGCAGGTGATCAGATCATCCGCTTCAAAGAGTTTCATCAACTTCAATTCAAACAGGAAAAACAATAATGAATATTGCTTTGGCAATTAAAAATTGGAAATTCATCGTGATGGCTGCCTTAGCCATCGCTTTGGCATTTTCAGTCACCAGCTGCACAAGTAAGTCACATCAAATTGATTTACTCGAATCACAAAAAACTTTAGCTGAAACACAACGTGATTTGCTTGCATCGCAACGTGCAAATGAAGTGCATGAAGTAGAGCAGGCATGGTCGCAAGAACTTTTGGAGTCAGAACGAAATGCAAATAAAAACTTACAAGTTGCGTTGGCTGCTGCCAGTGACAGTGCTTTGGCTGTTGACCGGTTGTCAAAGCAGATCAGTGATACAAACAAACGTTTGTCCTCAGGTACCCATGAAGCCATCGTTGAATATGGAAAGACCTGCAACTTCGTACTCAAAACAATGGCAGACCGTGGTGGAAAAATCGCAGCAGCAGCTGATGGACACGCAATTGATGCAGAACGATTAGACCAGGCATGGCCACAGCAGGTGAAGCCAGATAAACAAAGCTAATCACAGTATTTACACGAAAATAAAAGTCCTCCATGTGTGAGGGCTTTTTTTTTGGCCAAAGTTTCTAAAACCACAGAATCCGGTTCAAGCCGGGCGGTTGACCCCTCACCTCACCTGCCCAGTAAATGTGTCGAATATTCAACAGATTTGTGACCCTGACCAATAGCCTTCTAAGCCACAGCAGTACTGGTGCATGACACAGCCGAATGCTGAAAATTCAGTTCTACATAATTCAACAGGGATTCTATGAATTCCTACAACTTTCGATTTATCAAAAGTTCCTTCAACTCAATCAATAGTGCTTAAAAAAGGTTAGAAACAGTAAAATGAAAGGTTTTTAATATTTAAGTATCTGATATTTAATAATTAAATTTCTAACCATATAAAGGTTAGAAGCGGTTAGAAAAAAGTTATAAAAGTTAAAATATTTATATAAAACAATAATATAAAAGGTTAGAACTTCTAACCAAAATTAGAGGTTAGAACTAACCATAATCTAACCATTTTCTAACCTTTTTAAAATTGTGATTAATCTATATAAATCATATATTTGAATACTGTTTTATAAATTTCTAACTTTTCTAACCTCTTTTTTTTCTCACCTGAAATTTTCAAAATCATCAAAATCACATTAAAAAAGCCTTTTTCAAACTTTGGCCATTGCTGTCATATATATGTGTGTGATCTCTACATCTGATATATTTTCTATATGTCTAATGGAGCCAATAAAATGAGTAGTAATATTTATAAAGAGGTATATGGCGCTGACTTTTACCTAAATGGTCGTTACTTTAAGAAAATTCACGGAGAAACATATATTTTGGAAGGTTCTAAATGGGAACTTTATAAATGGGTATTTACACATGAAGATATGATTAGTGCTGAATATTTTTAGTTACTTTGCACCGTATTTGCACCGTGCTTTTTATTATTGAATTAAACCACTGATAATAAGAATAAATTTTGAAATGTTGTCTAGTCCATCATGTACCAACACTTTCATGCGATGGCCACGTTTATTACAGAACAGGTAAGCACAATGCGGTTTGATGTAGCCAAAGGCTCTCACCACCTGAGCCATGACAGTATCCATTCCTGCTCGCATATCCATTCCTGCTCGCATATCCATGGGCTGGGTAGAGAGCCAAATTTCATTGATACGGATCATGTTGCCAGTGCCTTGAGTAATTCTGCCAAGGCAGGTATTTCTGATGTCTGCCATTTTAGCTGAATATCATTATTCGTATGAGGCACGGTGATACACAACGTGATCCTCTCATCAATAGGTTGGCTGATTGCAGCAGTGTAAGGCAAAGCAATAAATGCTGGATTCACATGAGTAGGATCCTGCACGACACCCTCATGATGGCTGAAGATCCTGATCCAACGACTGACAAGGTTGGCATTAATACTATGTTGCAGTGCGACCGAAGCGATCGAGGTATTAGGATTTTTACAGGTATTGACAATACTGAATTTGAATTCTTTGCTGTATGTTCTGCGTTTTTTAGCAACAGGAGGTGTTGCTGAATATATATCCATGTTCATAGATTAAGTCCCCACTTGTTTTTTATGTGGGAACTAAATTAAGGCTTATAGGATCGCTTGGTAAGGCTGTGTTAGCTGGATGCTTACTTTCTTTTACCTTAATAACGTATTTGTTTAACGGCAGCATACCTTTTGAAACACCACCAAATTATTTATGTTCCACCAGCATATATACTTCCCTATCGAAAAATCTGATAAGAATTGATTATTTTGATACAAAACCTGAAAACTGGGAGTGCTTATATGGACATATATAATATTTCCGGATAAATATAAAACTACTCCACAAGAAGAAAGGCAGAATTTAATCTCAATCCGAAGTAACAGTACTCTCAAAGACCAAATGTAAAGAAGCATACTTAAGAAAATAAACTTCAATAATGCATGAGGAAGTAATTAGTTTCAGGGTGCTAAGAAAGTGTAGCAACTTGCTACACTTTTTCGCTTTTTTGAATCAGCTGTTTTAAGAAATCTTCTAATTGTAAGAGACTGGCTTCGTCAATTTCCGAGATATTCAGAGAAACCTTAAGCTGTTTTTGATTCAGTTTGATATTCCCCGCAATCTTACCGGCATATTCAATTTTTCTGACCACGGATGTTGTGGTCAGTTTTTCTGGATTCTGACTCAATAGTTTTTCAGCATAAGTAGTAACTTTGCTTTGCTCGAGTTTTTTGTCTTTTAATTTTTCCCAAGCTCCGAGTAAGGCCACTTCGGCTTCAGAGAGTTGTTCAAGATGATCCGATAGAAATTTTTTGAATGCAGTTGCAGCAGTACGGCCTAGCAAGCCTGGTTCCACATCAAGGTCATTTAAAATTGCTTGCGGCAGTTTTTCGTATGCTAAATACTTGTACATATCTTCGCGATTTAAACCCAGTGAATTGGCTAAACGTTGCTTGTTTTTCTTTAATTTCTCATCAAGTGAGTTCAGGCCAATAAAAATCTCATAATCTGTCAGATCCTGACGCTTTAAATTCTCTGCCAGGGTTAACAAAGATGCTTCTACATTATTTGCATCAATGATAATGGCTTCAATCACAGACTTTCCGAGTAATTGATGTGCCCGTAAGCGTCGCTCGCCTGCAATCAGTTCATATTTCAGATTATCCAGTTTACGCACTGTAATGGGCTGCAAAAGGCCGATTTCATTAATAGAATCCGCCAGTTCTTTTAACTGTGACTCTTCAAATATTTTACGCGGCTGGTTTGGACTTCGGCTGATATCCTCAATAGGGACATTACGTCTAAACTCTTTCGGCTCTTTAATATTGTCTTTCTGTGCCTGCTGATGTTTTTCTGTATTCTGCTTCAGTTTCTGAGCTAAAAGCTCTTTGGTGCTTGCCATAATGCTCTCAGGTTATAATTTTTACTACAATTTCATTCGCAAGGCTTTCAAAAGCCTTACGTACTTTTGAATTTTTTTCTACTTTCAAAAGTGGTTGTTGCAGAATCGCTGCTTGATTGACTTTAGTACTTTGAGGAATTGTGGTTTCTAAAATTTTACCTACCTGTTTCAAGGCTTCATCCCGAATCAGCTTACAGACATTCTGACGTTCATCATGCTTAATTAGTAAAGCGCCTAAAAGCTCTAAATCTGGATTAATACGTTTGATCTTTTCAAGATGATTTAAAAGATCTGTTACCCCATACAATCCATATTGTGATCCTGATTCGATAGGGATAATGACATGTGTTGAAGATGCCAAGGCATTGCTGGTTAATAATTTAAGGCTAGGTGGACAGTCGATCAATATAAAATCATAAAGATCTTTTAATAGTTTTAACTTGATATTTAACTCTTCAGAAGGACGGGGAGCTTCTTCTTTTAGTTGATCTTCAGTTTTTCCTAAATTTAAGGAACCATAAATTAATGATACTTTTTCAAAGTTCGTTTCTTCTTGTAATGCATCTGCCAACAACGAAATATCGCCCACTAGTAATTCTGCTGTAGTGACAGCAATTTCGCTTGGATGTTGGATTCCAATGTGTAAACTTGCGTTTGCTTGAGGATCTAAATCAATGACTAAAACTTTGTTGCCCAGATTGGCAAGTTCTGAGGCTAGGTGCACAACAGTCGTTGTTTTGCCACATCCGCCTTTATGGTTAGCAACAGTAATAATTTTTGCAGACATGCGTGTCAGATGCTTCCTTATTTGAATGTTTAGTAATATAAATAACTTTCATTCATCTTACTATAGTTTTTAAATTTATAAATCCTATTTATTCAGCTGTAAAACAGTTTAAAAAATAAATTTTTAACTAAGCTAGCTTAATTAAAAATTAGAATAATTAGTTATTTAGCTAATTAATAATTAGGATCATATTTTTATTATATAAAACAAATGCTTGTAACTTTAAAAGTGGAAGGTTTGTCACTCTAAAGTGGAAGGTCTGTCACTCTAAAGTGGAAGGTCTGTCACTCTAAAGTGGAAGGTCTGTCACTCTAAAGTGGAAGGTTTGTCACTCTAAAGTGGAAGGTCTGTCACTAGGGTGGAAAGTTTGTCACTGCTATTTTTAGATCTGCTGTTTTTATTTAAAAATAATTGCAAAAACAAATATTTAAGCTGTTAATAAAGTCTCATAACTAAGCTTTAAAGGTGGAAAGATTGTCACTGTATCTTCTTAACCTGTGGATAGTCTGTTTTTATTGGATATTTCCTGATGATTATATGTGCAGTTATACCTTTTAAATCTAACAAAAAGGTGGAAGCCTTGTCACATCAGGGTTTTTATCTGACTTAACCTATCTAGATCTGAATGAAAAAAGTAAAAATAGGCCTTCTGAACTGTAATTTCGAGACTAAAGGTGGAAGGTCTGTCATCATGGGGTGGAAAGATTATAATTAATTCCACTTTAAATGCAGAAAACCGGCTAAAATGCTTCTTTTTGATGACAAACATTCCACTTTTAGAATCTTGTGGTGAAAGCCTTGAAAGTTTTTCCACTTTTGTATATAAAAAAGTAAGTTAAATTATAAATATCACGGTTATGACAGAATCTGAACCATTGCAAGAAGAATCGAATTATATTCCTTACTGTATAGGCAACATTCGCCATAATGGCGTTGTCAGTACCAGTAACCGTTTAATTCGCCCAATCGAATTATCAGCCAATGAATATAAGGCACTTCTATATGCAATGGCGGTTGCGAATTATAGTGAGAAAAATAGGGTAGATGGTGAAATTACCGAACAAACTTATATTTATTTGTATAAGGATGATTTGGCAGATTTACTAGGATTAAATAAACGTAATTCAATTAATGTTGCAATAGATCGGATCTATAAAGAGCTTTCATCCCGGGTAGCTCATTTTATTATTGAGGAACCAGCTGATAATGGTAAGAGAAAGACTAAAAAAGTACATTCTGTCGTTCCCATTATCCGTGAGTTAAGATGGGAAGATGATTCTAAAAATGCGATTCAGATTCGTTTTACCAGTGAGGTGTTGCCGTATTTCACTCAACTGGCTGGGGGTAATTTTACTACCTATCAGCTAAAACATCTTTTTGCCCTAGATTCTGTTGCCAGTATGAGTCTTTATACTTATTTCATTAAAAACGAATTTAAGTACGCCAATCAAAAGAGTTATGAAGTGCCATTACTTTTAGAAAACTTGAAAGCACTGATTGATATTAATGAAACCAAATATGATCGCTGGGTAGATTTTAGACGCTATGTATTAGACAAAATAGTGGCAGAAATTAACGAAAATACAGATCTACAGTTAGAGTATGAAACCGTTAAGAAAGGCCGTCCAATTGTAGGTGTGAATTTTAAACTGCATCATCGGATTGCTGATAAGACACTGGATGAATTTGCAGTGATTGAAAAAATCTATCTTGATGTTCCATTTGAAGACAATGCATACGTAAAAGAATTAGGGGCTAAATTCGATATGAATGTACGTTCTTGGTATATTTTTAATAATGATGAAAATTATCAGCAGTTCAAGAAGTGGTTTAAAAAAGTAGGATGCCTCACTGACTCTCAAGCAAATATTGTCATTAATGACACTTTATTCCAAATGGATTTTGCTGAAATTGGTATGGGGTTGAATGACTTTAAACGAAATATGAAGCATAAACTTAAAAGTAATCCGGAATTCGTCCATAGTATTCGTGAAAGACTGAATGATATTTTTGGTAAAGAGTTGATCTAGCGAAAAGTGTAGCAACTTGCTACACTTTTTAGATATATGTTCGTAAAGAATACAAGTGGTAAGGACCTTAGGATAAAAACGACTCTGTTGCATGAAGTGTGAAAATTGAGACTCCTACTGACATGTTAACGGTTCAAATTACTTTACCCCACTCAAAAGCAGAAATTGGCTTGAAATGGCAAGTATCAGAAATATCTGCTATAGCAGAATTACTCAAGGCACTTGCAATATAGTCCGACTTAAAGAAATATTTATTAAATATGGAAATAATCTTATCTATAATTTTTTTTAATAGTTTTATATGGCTTTGTTGCACAAAGATTTCATAACTATATGATTTTAAAGGTTTTGATTATTTTTTGATCCAAATTTAAATTTATTTAAATCAGATGCTTACATATTTATGCAACAAAGTCGTCAGCTTTTGCCGATGACAGCCAGCAATTTGGCAGCTTGACTGTCTGGTATGATCCATTGACACCGGCAGCAGATGCCGCTAATTTTCTGGATGAAGAACAGAGTTTAATCGATCATATCACCATTCAGATCACCCAAGTATATACTCGGTTACAGTCCCAGGGTCGGGTGGCACGTTTAACCTATCTCTATCAGTTGCTTAGTGAAACCAATCGGGTCATTGCCCATAGCCAGAACCAGCAGGCATTGCTGACTGAGTTGCAGCAGGTGTTGCTGAACTTGGGTGGTTTTGCCAAAATTGTGATCGCACTTAAGGCTGATGATCAGGCTGACAGTCCACTAGTGATCCAGTTCCATCATAATGTCAGTGCCAATATTTTACCGACGTTGCAGACTGTCTTGCAGCAGGAGCAGAATCCTCCGTTGAATCATGTGAAAAATACTGGCCCAGATGTGGATGTCTATAGCTATGCCTTGGTCAATGCTCCTGATGCGCATATTTCTCCAGAATACCGGGCGTGGAGACACTATTTAAAACAGGAACAGGTGCACCAGGCGGCATTGACTCCGTTGCTGTTTAACGGCCATTTCTGGGGGCTGATCGGGCTGTACACCACAGGTCGGGTAGAATTTGATCAGGAGCAAATTCAGCTGCTACAAAATCTCTCCAGAGATATTTCATCTGCACTGGAGCGTTTTTCCGCCGAACAACAGCGCAAAACTGCCGAATCTTATTCCCAGCAAATGGAACAACGTTTCCAGCAGGTGTTTTTGCAGTCTCTTGTGCCGATGCATATTATTTCCATACAGGATTAACGCATTCTTGCAGTCAATTTAGCCTATGAAAAATGGCTGGGATATCGCCTGGAAGATTTTCAAAATCAGGATGCCTGGCTGAAAAAAGTGGCGCCGAGTGCAGAGCAAAGACAGTTGATGCAACAGAACTGGGAAGAGGCATTGCAACTAGCAAAAAAAGGCAACCCGGTGCAATTTCCTGAAATTACGCTGTTAGCAAAAGATGGTAGTCAGCGCATTGCCCAGCGTACCATGTCGATTGTCGGCAATGATGTGATTCTGGTCTGGAATGATCTGACCGCAATCCGGGAAACGGAACAGGCATTACAAGACAGTGAGCAGCGCTTCCGAATCATGGTAGAACATACCGTGGTCGGAGTGTATGTGCTGCGCGACAATCGGTATATCTACGTCAATCCAAGTTATGCCAACATGCTTGGCTGGTCTGCTGCAGCGCTCATTGGACATGATATTCTGGAGTTTGCCGATGCAACGATAGACATCCTGGCACTGATTCACCAGGAGCAGGATCAAGCTACGGAATATTTGGGCATGCCGCCTATCGTTGCGTTCCGCCATCAAAACGGTCAGATCCGGGAATTTGCCCTACATGCACGTTGCATCACTTGGGACGATGGCATGCCTGCCACGATTGTCATGGCACTAGATATTACCGAACAAAAGCAGGCACAGGATCAGATTACCCGACAGCTAGAGCAGCTGGAAGCCACCATGTATGGCACCTTGCAGGCAGTATCTATTATGGTGGAATTACGCGATCCTTATACTGCGGGGCATGAGCGTCGTGTAGGGCTGATTGCTAGTGCCATTGCCAAAGAAATGGGCTGGGATGAAAAACGCTGCCTGCAGATGGAAGAAATTGGACTGGTACATGACATCGGCAAGATTTCCATTCCTTCTGAAATTCTGACTAAACCTACTCGTCTAACGCATCTGGAAATGGAAATGATGAAAGGCCATGCACAGGCGGGTTATGAGATTCTCAAGAATGTTCCTTTCAATATTCCAATTGCAGAAATCATTGGTCAGCATCATGAACGCATGGATGGAACGGGCTATCCTAATGGTTTGAAAGGGGAGGAGATTCATCCAGAGGCACGTATTTTAGCGGTAGCCGATGTGATTGAGTCAATGGCTACGCATCGCCCATATCGTGCTGCTTTGGGCATAGATGTTGCACTTTGTGAAGTTTTAAAAGGGCGTGGAACAATTTATGATACGGAAGTTTGTGATGCAGCAGTACGTTTAATCAAGGAAAAGGGATATGTGCTGCCAAGTTAAACAGGCTTGATCATCAGGTGAATAGCAGCCAAAAAGCTATTCACTTTTTTAGTTGAGCTACAGACTGCACTGGGTTATGTATCGCCTTTTGAGTTTGAAGCAATGTACTATGATAAAATTAACCAGTTAGGTCAGGTGGCCTAACTTAAATAAAAAGTCTCCGACAAACCCGGTACGGTTCATTTTAACAATTTTTAATCAGAGCCTTTTGGAATAATTTGCTTTAATTTCTCTATTATTATTTTATCAAAAAATTCCTTTAATATGAAAAAATTAGAATTTATTTTATTAAGTTTACTTGCAGCCTGTAGTCCAGTTACAGAAAAAATTGAATCAAATATAGTTGTTCCACGTATTCAATATACGGGGGGAGCAGATAATGCAAGTTATAGTGAGGCTAAGCTTATTAGGGAAGGTAAATGCCTATACCTAGAACATGCTGATGGATCTAAAGTTCTGCCAATTTTTGCTACAAAAACTCTAGATTGGGATATGGAAACTAAGAGCCTAAAAGTAGATTCGGATACTTATTTTTTAGGTGATAAAGCAGCATATGGAGGCGGAGAATCCTATCCTCTAGAAAAAAATAATTATTCTTGGATAACTGAAGTAGATCCTAGCTGTGATACCTCAAAAGTTATAGTTATTAGTCGACTCATAAGACCAATTGAACAGAACTACCAAAATGAAGAATAGCCTATTTTACTGTCTTGCATTAGTTTTAATTATAGGATGCCAACCATTAGAAAAGAATGGATATATTTCTATTAAAAATTGGACCAATGCCCCAATCACAGATCTTAAAATAACTTATATCAGTGCTCAAAAAACTTATAGCTTAGGTACTCTTTATCCTTATTCAGAATATAAATACGCCATCAACTATGAGCAGCATAATGAGGATTCAATAATCTTTTCATATGTAGATAAAAGTCATAAAAAGATTAATCAAGAAGTAGCTACATATGCAGCCAAATATGATAGGAGAATTTATGAAATAATTATTCAATAGAATATAAATTTATATAGAAATTACAATTACTAATTGAACGAAAGAGCTTCTATTTGAAGTTTCAAAAACTGGAGTTTTCCACCAATCTAACCTCCATTTAACATAATGGCTGTTATACGAAATTAATGGATGTCCGTATAGATTACTTGCATATTGTATTCGATCGAATACAATATAGTGAGAAGATAAGGAAGCCTCATGATTGAAATTAAACGTCTGCCAGAATTTGATGAATGGTTAGATGGCATTAAAGACAATATGACCCGTATTCGCCTAAATCGTAGACTAGATAAGGTTCAACGTGGAAATTGGGGAGACATTAAGCCTCTCCAAGATGGCGTTTGGGAAATGAGAGAATTCTTCGGTTCTGGATGGAGGATGTATTACATCCAGCATGGTGACGTAGTGATTGTAATGCTTGGAGGCGGAGATAAATCGACTCAACAACAAGACATTGATCGTGCAGTCAAACTATCGAAAACATTGGAGGATTAAAATGGTTAAAGTCGCTGATTTACCAAGTTTTGATATGGCTGAGTCACTCAAAACTGAAGAAGACATTGTGATGTATCTCAACATAGTTCTTGAAGAAAATGATCCAGCTGAATTAGCTCATGCCCTTGGCGTAATTGCCAAAGCTCGTGGCATGACTCAAATCGCTAAAGAAGCAGGGATTGGACGTGAAGCACTTTACAAAGCCCTACGTCAGGATTCAGCACCACGTTTTGATACGATTAATCGTGTAGTAAATGCATTAGGCTTAAAACTCACTGTACAACACGCCTAAAACTTTAAAAAATATAGTAAAAATGGGAGCTTATAGCTCCCATTTTTTGACTTCGTATAACGTGTATTATGTTAATTTTAGAAATTCTAAAAAAGGGATAGTTAAAAACTATCCCTTTATCTTGTAAGAATTATCTTAGTAATAATACTGGTTTTGTAGAGCTTGATAACAATTTGGTCGTCGTACTACCAATAAAAAACTGGCGTATTTTTGAGTGACCATATGCACCAACCACCATCATATCAATAGCGTTTTTCTCTTGGTAATCTAATATTGATTTCTCGATATCACCTTCAAGTACGATATCAATTACATTAAAACCATTATTTGCAAGCAGCTCTTTTGCCCAAGTAACTTGAGATGTCATATCACTATTTGGCTTACCAACATATACCACATGAGCTGTCAGGTTTTTTAATAAAGGGCTATTGGCAATTTTTTCTACACAAATGCGTGCAGTCTGACTTCCATCAAAAGCAATTAAAAAAGACTTAGGTGGACTAAAGAGTGCAGATGTTATTAATACGGGTTTATGAAGGGCACGAACAACATTTTCAATATGGGTTCCAACTTTACTGGAATCATGCTCAGTTTCAGTCCCATGCTTACCCATAACAAGAACTCGAATGTCTTCTTCCATTCCCATAATTGTTTCTAAAAGACTGCCATGGCGTTGAAAACTTTGAGCATCAATAGAAAACTTCTCCAATAGATAATTCTTTGCTTCCCGAAGAAGAATCTGACCATGTTCTAGCTCAATTTTTCCCTTACGTTCTTCGAGTTCAACTAACTCGTTTAGCAAGGTTTCTCGACTTCCTAGACCAATTGCACCACTTAAATCTTGTGGGGCTTTCGCTTTTGGCTTATCAATGACATGCAATAGTTTAATAGGTGAACTAAGTTTATCGCTAAACCAAGCTGCATAATCACACACAGTATTTGTTACTAATGATCCATCAATACATGCAATAATTTTTGACATAACTAATCCCTCTTAGTGGCTATTTAAGCGATCTAAAGCATCTGGTTTGTCGTGGATACCAAACTTATCGACTAATGTTTTACTAGCTTCATTCATTCCAATAAGTTCGACTTCTGTTCCTTCACGTCTAAACTTAATGACCACTTTATCTACGGCAGCGACCGCAGACACATCCCAGAAGTGAGCCTGACTAACATCAATCACAACTTTTGAAAGTGCTTCTTTGAAATCAAATGCAGAAGTAAATTTATCTGCTGAGCTGAAGAACACTTGACCTGTTACCGTATAAATACGGGTATTTTCAGGTTCATTAAATTCGGACTGAATTGCCATGTAACGTTCAATTTTATTGGCAAAAAATAATGCAGAAAGAAGTACACCGACTAATACGCCATAAGCCAAGTTATGTGTTGCAACGACCACGACGACTGTAACGATCATCACGATATTGCTAGAAACTGGATATTGGCGAATATTTCGTAATGAATCCCAGTTAAATGTTCCGATTGCTACCATGATCATGACCGCAACCAGTGCAGCCATTGGAATGACTTTGAGCCAGTCACTGATAAACACCACCATAATTAACAGGAAGACCCCAGCACTAAATGATGATAAACGGGTACGTCCACCAGATTTCACATTAATAATGGATTGACCAATCATGGCACAGCCTGCCATTCCGCCTAAGAAGCCAGAAGCGACATTGGCAACACCTTGTCCTTTACACTCACGGTTTTTATCACTATTGGTATCGGTTAAATCATCCACAATTGTTGCGGTCATCATAGATTCAAGCAAACCGACGGCTGCTAATCCCAGTGAATAAGGCAAAATAATAGCTAAAGTTTCAAGATTTAAAGGAATATCAGGAAGTAAGAAAATTGGTAGCGTATCTGGTAATTGCCCCATATCGCCTACGGTTCTTACATCTAAACCAATGAACAAGGCAAAGAGCGTAAGGAGGACAATACAAATGAGAGGAGAGGGTAAAAGCTTCCCTATCACTGGGATATAAGGGAATAGATAAATAATAGCTAAACCTCCAACTGTCATCGCATAGACATGCCATGTCACATTGGTGAGTTCAGGCAATTGAGCCATAAAAATTAGAATAGCTAAGGCATTCACAAAGCCAATCACGACTGACTTTGATACAAACCGCATCAGAGCACCTAATTTTAGATAACCTGCTAGGATTTGAATAAATCCTGTCAAAATTGTGGCTGCTAATAAGTATTGCAGACCATGCTCTTTAACCAGTGTGACCATTAATAAAGCCATTGCACCAGTTGCAGCAGAAATCATACCAGGGCGACCACCTACGAAAGCAATCACGACTGCAATACAGAATGAAGCATATAGCCCGACTTTAGGGTCGACACCTGCAATGATGGAGAAGGCAATTGCTTCAGGAATTAGAGCCAAAGCAACAACAATACCCGCAAGAACATCCCCGCGAATATTGGAGAACCATTGTTCTCGAATAGTGGATAACATGAAAATAGCCTATTTTTTTAAATTTTAGGAAAGGCTAGTGATGTGATATATGACACACAAGCTACTACACCACATCACTAGACAGTGATGAGTTATTTACTGAATTAAGAGGTAAATAAACTTATGGTGGCGTAAGTGTCATATTAAGAAAGATATCTATTTTGGAGGATTTCGGGGGCAATGATAGCAGTTAGACTCTTTTCTATCCACCCTAACCGCAGTATCGAAGTAAAAGTATAGAATTATCATAGATAATTTTAGAATTGATTTATGTCCATTTAACATAATGGGCGTTATGCGAAATGCACAAATTGAAAAATATAAAAATCAAAAACTTATGATATAAATTATTTGCTCGATGATGTTCAAAAGCCGACTTGGAAACAAGTCGGCTTTTTTATGAGCAGTTTTGATAGTTCTTGCCAATAAATTTGACTAAAAATTACGCTTCTCAACTTGAGTTATACAATTTTGTGATACATTATTGTATATACAAATTTGAATGTTTTTTATGGAACAGTATTTTGAATGGGATGAGGCTAAGAATCGAAAGAATCAGAAAAAGCATGATATCTCTTTCGAAACTGCAAGCCTTGTTTTTGAAGATCCATTACGGATCTCAATCCAAGACAGACATACCGATGGTGAAGAACGTTGGCAAACCATTGGACGAGTTAAAGGCGTACTAATGTTATTGGTGGCTCACACCATTTTTGATGAAGATGACTGTGAAATCATACGAATCATTAGTGCAAGGCAAGTGACTAAAGCGGAGCGAAACAAATATGAGCATGGTTAGATACTCACGCAAAGAGCTGAATGAGAAATTTGGTGAGAAGCAAGATGCTGAAATTCAACGCTTGCTTGCTAAAGGCACGGTTCCTGATGATCAGCTAGATCTATCAGATATTCCTGAAATTACCGATTGGAGCAGTGCTGTACGCCAAAATCAATTTTACCGCCCAGTGAAGCAACAAACTTCAATTCGGTTAGATGCTGATGTACTTGCTTGGTTCAAAGCACAAGGCAAAGGTTATCAAACACGAATGAATGAAATTTTACGGGATGCTATGCTGAAAGAATTAAAAAATCATCAATAAAAATGGGAGCTTAAGCTCCCATTTTTGACTTCGCATAACGCCCATTATGTTAATTTTAGTTTTCCTTAATACGACAAAAATATCTACTTCATTTCACGAGAATTTCTTTTGCTAAAAGTTCTTCTTTCGTTACACCGAAATATCTTATTTCTAATTTAGGCCTGCCTAACATCTTTAAAAGATTGTTTTCATCATTTATATTTTTTCTCTGTACACGACAAATTTCACAGAACCCTTATCCTATCAGGATTCTGCTTTCTTAAAATTGCCAAAATTTCCTTAAACTCTTCTTTTTTCCCAAAACCAATTAAACGCTG
>NZ_BPPH01000017.1:0-50259 GCF_021602765.1 Acinetobacter sp. KAM396 | reverse complement strand
TTTCTTCTTGGTCTACGTGCCATAAAATACTCCATATATTGATGTTTATAACATCATTTGAGGAGCAGAATATCACTTATAGGAGTTGTTCAAATTTACGGATCCATCTCTATATGTACATTGATGCCGATGAGGGATTGGTCTTTACCACTAAAAATGGCACCACTGACCATTTTGTGAATCTTGGACGAGTGAAAGACTTAAGTGATGTTGCTAGTAGCCGACAAAATGCAACTAACCCTGGGGTCAATATTGACTTGCGTTATGATGATAAAAATTTAATTCGCTTTGGTGCATCAGGTGCGGTAAGCAATGCGAAATTGTTTTTTAATGGGCATCAAAAAAATGTTGCCAATTTTGACGTTTCGAATAAGGTCAATGGTGTAATTGAAACTAAAAATACCGCAGTTACAGGCTACGATACTGTGGTGGGACAAGGTGGTTTGCATTTAGGCTTATCTGCCGATTTTACCAATCAAAATACGACAGGTTTGGCCACAGGGCAATTACCAACAACTTTAGAAATTGGGCACACAGGAAAAGGCAGTTATGCGGTTGAATTTTCGAATTTAAGACCGCTAACCACACGTGATGCACAAGGTAATTTACACAATAAAAATGCCTTTATCGATTTTGGCGATATTTATATTAATACCGTACAAGCGAAAAACCTCAATTTTTTAGTCAATGAAAATATTAAAAATACTATTGGTGCAACCAGTCCTATTTTAAACCAGTTGCTATCGAGTAAGCTTGAAGGTGACCAGTTTTCACTGATCGCTGTTCGTGGCATGGACTTTCAGTCTATTGCAGCCAAAGCTAGAATTATTTCTGACAACTCTTTAAATGAATTGACAGGAGATGGTGGTTCTTGGGGTATTGGGATTCCAATTTATAATTTAAATGCCAATGTGGCTTTGTCGGGTAAACAATATCTGTCACCTTATGATGGAACGAACAAAACCGGAATTGGTTATAACGCTATTGTTTCTACCGAAGGTTATGGCATTTGATTCAAAAACTGGGTTACCAAGTACCACTTCTATTATCTTAATTGATGGGCAAAAAAGCCTGCATGCTGGTGAAGCTGTCAACTATTATGCTGGTTTAAGAAATATTGATGCATTAATTCAGTCCGATGGTGTGATTGGTTATGAAGATGAAGGGATTTATATTCGTGCAGATCATTTATTGGTTGCAGCAAAAGCTGAGTTAGCGATTGGACAACTACCGGGTTCAAAATACAACTGCGTCACAGGATCAACTAAATGCGGTGGCTTTATACCTTATGATAATTTCTCTAAGAAAGATGATGTGTTGACCACAATCGCTTTTAAATTAGATGGAAATGGTGAGTTGTTGGTGATTCCTGGAATGGATCCAACCGATACTAATCCGAACTCAAACTTTTTGTCTTTTGATGCGAACTTTAAGTTTAGAAGTCTAGATAGCACAGAACAGGCAGATCCCAAGAATTTAGGTAGTTATTTTAGTTTGATTAATGAAGATCAAGTGAATAATGAAACTGTTCAAACTTCTTCAATAAACTTGAATCGAATGGAAGGTCATATAGGTGTTAAAGGAAAAGTAGTCGTCAGTGCAGATACGGTCACTTTAGACAATCAAGTTAAATTTAATTATAAAAATGATATTGCTCAACCCTTTAAAACAAACTTTGCAATGTCTACCAATGGCAATATGCAGAAAATCGCATCTGTCGCGCTTACAGGTGGAACCATGCGCAGCACATTCGGCATTACGCCACGCTAAAGGATAGAAATAAAATGAAAAAAACAATTTTAGTTGCATCTATTTTAAGTACAGCTTTTTCATTCAATTCTGCTCAAGCGATGCAGGCTTTAAATGATGATCAGTTATCTCATGTACAAGGTCAGGCACTTTTGAACCTGATGACTGCGACAGATCAATCACAAGGGCTCAACTTTTATAAGCTGAGTGTTGATGCACTCATGGAGCTCAATGCCAACATTAAAACGCTACAATTGGGTTGTGGTGGTGTAAATAATGCGATTGGTAGTAAAGCGGGATGTGATATTGATATTTCCAATATTGCATTAAGTGGCTTGAATGAATCTTATGATTCAACAGGTAGTCCAAAGTTTAATGGTGAACGTGCGGGTACTAGTGCGCAAATTACTAATCCATTTATTGAATTTGCGATTAGTGGAAATAGTGCGTCAACACGTGAAGTGGTTGGTTTTCGCTTAGGTGCTGAAGAAATTTTAGGTCTACTGACTTTGGGTACAGATAACCTACAAAACCCCAATGACGGGATTAAAAGTTTTAGTGGTTATATGAAAATGGCACAAACTCAAGGTCATTCATTTACTGAGCAAGCGACATTTGGTATGACCGATGATGAAATTATTTCTGGTCGTTTAAAGGCTTTGGGGCAAACAAGACAGTTTCATAGTAAGCCATTTACAAATGGTGTTAGAACAGAAGGGCATACAGGGATTACAGTTCCTTCTATGAAAGTAGATTTTACTATGCCAGAAACGGTGGTTACGGGTCAACGTATGACTGCTGCCAAAGTGAGTGGTATTCGCTCTTCTATTCCTTCTATTCCTTTAGCTGTTGCAGAGCCGGGTAAGAGTTTACCGGGTAGTGTTCAAGGAACTCCTGATTTCTCTCAAGACCAGCTTTATGTAGAATTCCCTGCTTTATTATTTGGTTCTCTTGGGACACACTCATTCTTTAAAATGGCAGCAGGCTCGAGTTTGGATGAACTTAATATGGATATTACTTTTGTTCAAGCTTTGAATATGATTCACAATATTCCACTCAATGGCACAGGAGGGTATTTATCTCTGCAAAGTAAACCTGTGCATTGGCAAGGAGCCGATCAGGGTGATGTTGCTCAACAAGGGTGGTGGATGTCTTTTAAAGAACCTATACAACTGGGATATTTAGCAACAACAGATAAGGTTGATATTTCTGCGGTATTACCACAAGTAGCTACAGCGATTAGTGACTATTTGCTCAATAAATCCGAACCAATTGATGTTGGTGCTTTTGAGGCTTTAGGTTCTTTGGCTGGCGTAGCTGTTGAAAAAAAATTGAATATTAATGTAGGTCAATTTACGAATTATGCAACAGGAAATCCAGCTACGATTACATTAAAGGATAAGCTTTTAAATAACCAAAACGTTACCCCTAACTGTTATGGTGGTATGAAATTCTGTTAATCCCAAATGAAAAAATCCCGCAACTTGTGCGGGATTTTTTTTATGTTTAGTGTTTAACCTTATTTAGCAATTTTGATGAGTAATTCTTCTTTCGTTAGGTTGCTAGATTCAGCATCACGACGACCTTTATATTCAAAAGTACCTGCATCTAAACCTTTCTCACCAATCACAATACGGTGCGGAATACCTGTAAGCTCAAGATCAGAGAATTTCACCCCTGGACGTTCATTACGATCATCCAGTAATACATCATAACCTGCGGCTTGAAGTTCAGCATAAAGTGCTTCTGCTGCTTCTAATGTACGTGGTGATTTATGTGCGTTCATTGGCACAATCGCAATTTCAAATGGTGCGATGGCTGCAGGCCAAATAATTCCTTTATCATCAAAGTTCTGTTCAATGGCAGAGGCAACCACACGGGTAACACCAATCCCATAGCATCCCATGGTAACAGTAAACGGTTTGCCATCTTCACCTAATACTTTGCAGCCCAACGCTTCTGAGTATTTAGTACCAAGCTGGAAGATATGACCGACTTCAATACCGCGTTTAATTTGCAGAGTTCCTTTCCCATCGGGAGATGGATCGCCCTCAACGACATTACGTAAATCATAAACTTCAGTATATTGTGCATCGCGCTCCCAGTTTACACCTGTTGCGTGTTGATCAACTTGGTTTGCACCTGCAACGAAGTCAGACAATACCGATGCAGCACGGTCTACAATCACAGTTATGCCTTTTTCGACCAAACCTTGTGGACCCACAAAGCCAGCAGTTAAACCTAACGCTGCAATTTGTGCATCGGTTGCAAAAGTAAGTGGTGCAGCAATTTGTGAATGCTTTTCTGCTTTAATTTCGTTGAGTTCATGGTCACCACGCAAGAATAATGCAATCACAGGCACTTGACCTGACTCATCAGCAACACCTTGAACCAAAAGCGCTTTGACTGATTGGTTGCTATTTGTGCCTAAAAATGCAGAAACTTCCGCAATGGTTTTTTGGTTTGGTGTATCTACAATGTTGAGTTCTTGCGTTGCAGCAGCACGTTTGCCCACCAAAATGGCTTCAGCCATTTCAATATTGGCTGCATAATCAGATTCTGTAGAGAAGGCGATATCATCTTCACCACTTGAAGCTAGAACGTGGAATTCATGTGAACCAGAACCACCAATAGAACCTGTATCTGCTTGTACTGGGCGGAAGTCTAAACCTAAGCGTGAGAAAATACGACAGTATGTGTCGTACATGACATCATAGGTTTCTTGTAGGGAGGCTTGATTGGTATGGAAAGAATAAGCATCTTTCATAATAAATTCGCGTGAACGCATTACCCCAAAACGTGGTCGAATTTCGTCACGGAATTTAGTTTGAATTTGATAGAAGTTAATTGGCAATTGCTTATAGCTTTTTAATTCATTACGTGCCAAATCAGTAATGACTTCTTCATGTGTTGGACCAAGTACAAAAGGATTGTCGTGGCGGTCTTTGAAGCGCAGTAATTCAGGACCATATTGCACATAACGCCCTGATTCTTCCCAAAGTGAAGCCGGCTGAGTGACAGGCATAAATGTTTCTAATGCGCCTGCGCGGTTCATTTCTTCGCGAACAATAGCTTCAACTTTATTTAGCACACGTACACCCATTGGCAGCCAAGTATATAAACCTGAAGCCAATTTACGAATCATACCCGCACGTAACATCAGCTGGTGAGAAATCACCTCGGCATCGTTTGGGGTTTCTCTTAACGTAGCAAATAAAAAGCGACTCGCGCGCATGGAAACTGTCCTAAAAAATGAAGCGTTAAATGGAATTTTTTAAAAGCCAGATTATACAATAAAAATCGGGCTAAACTTGCGTTAAATTTAGACCGACGATTGTGTGAATTTGTGTGAGACTTTAAGAGATCAGTTTACGTGTTTGACGTAACATAAAATTTTTAAAATCATCTAAGTAGGTGAAAATAACAGGTACGACCACCAAGGTGAGCAGGGTAGATGTCATCACTCCGCCAATGACTGCATGTGCCATTGGTGCACTTTGTTCACCGCCTTCACCCAAGCCAAGTGCGAGTGGCACCATTCCCATCACCATTGCACTGGTGGTCATTAAAATAGGGCGTAAACGGGTTTTCCCTGCAGTAATAATTGCATCATAACGTGATTCGCCCTGATCCATGGATTTTTTAATAAAATCAATCAGTAAAATCGCATTTTTGGTGACCAACCCCATCAGCATAATAATACCGATAATAGAAAACAGGTTCATGGTCGAGTTAAAAATAAACAGTGCCAAGAATACCCCAATCAGTGATAAAGGCAGAGAAGCCATAATCGCTGCAGGGTGAATGAAACTGTTGAATTGTGAACCTAAAACGATATAAATAAACACAATAGATAGGGTAATTGCAGTCAGCGCATAACCTGCAGATTCAGCCATGTCAGCATTGGCACCTTGTGTATCGAAGCTATAACCTACAGGTAATTTATAATTGTCCTGAATTTTTTGAATGTCGGCACCAATGTCACCTGCAGGACGTCCTGCGGTGTTTGCTTCGACCAAAACTTCACGGGCTAAATCACGGCGGTTGATTTGTGCTGCACCTAAACTTTCCTCAAACTTTGCCACACTCGCTAAAGGTACTAAAATATTTTGTCCATTGGCATCAGTTTTTTGTGAAGTTAAATACATATTTTGCACATCGCTCGGCAAGCTACGACGGTTTTCTGTAAGGCGAACATTAACATCGTAGGTTTCGCCATGTTCATCTTGCCATGTAGTGACATCATCCCCTGCAATGAGTGGTCGGATAATATTGGCAATTTGATTCACCGATAGCCCCAAATCGCTAGCAAGCACGCGGTTTATATGAACACCTAATGTAGGTTTAGGGGCTTTTAGCGAGCTTTCTAAATCGACAATACCCTCCACCTGAGCAATTTCTTTCATAAAGCGGTCAGAAATTTTTTGTAACTCTGCTAAATCAGGACCTTTAATGGACACCATCACAGGTTTTTGCCCCCCCGAAACTGTTTCATCGGCAGATGCGACAGAGGTGATGGTGATGCCTGCAATACTTTGTAGACGCTGGCGGAATTCGTTATTGAGTTCTGTCAATGTTTGTTCACGTTCATGACGTGGGCTGACAGTTACACGTAAATTAATATGATTTTTCCCGCGATCTGTCACGCTGTTAATGGCTGCGTAAGTTGCACGAACTTCAGGGTGTTGACGAATGATTTGATCTACTTGTTTTAATTTTGTTTGTGAATATTCAAGTGAGGCATCCACAGGTGTTTCAAATTTAATCCGAATTTCACCTTTGTCAGGTACAGGTACAAATTCTGTACCAATCAGTTTAGATAATCCGAGTGCGGCAAATAATGAAGCTACGGCAATCAATAAGGTACTAACACGAAATCGTAGCGCTAATTTTAAAAGTTTTTCATAATGATGACTTAAATTGTCGAGTTTGTTGGAAATCCAGTTTAAGAAGTGTTTTACCCGTCCAGGTTGTTTATTGGGATTGGGTTTTTCTGCCCAATGTGCAGACAGCATTGGGTCTAGGGTAAAACTGACAAACATGGAAATCAGTACGGCAGTACTGACGGTTACACCAAATTGATAGAAAAAACGTCCGATAATCCCGCCCATAAATGCTACAGGTAAAAATACCGCAACAATGGTTAGCGTGGTGGCTAAAACCGCCAAGCCAATTTCTTTGGTGCCATCCAAAGCAGCAGTGACATGGTCTTTGCCCATATCGGCATGACGCACGATATTTTCACGAACCACAATTGCATCATCAATCAATAAGCCAATACTGAGCGAGAGCGCCAGTAAGGTCATCATGTTGATGGTAAAGCCAAATGCCCAAATAAAGGTGAGTGTACCGAGTAGGGCGATGGGCAGGGTCAATCCTGTAATGGCGGTAGAACGGAATGAACCGAGAAACAATAGTACAATCAGGACGGCTAGAATCGCACCCTCAATAATGGTGCGCGCTACATCACGGATACTGCCTCGAATCCCTTTAGAAGAATCCGCCACGACTTTTGCAGTCATGCCTGCAGGCAGTTGGGTTTGAATACGTTCCAAGGTTTTGTAGGTGTTATCGACCACTTCAATGATATTAGAGTCTGAGCTACGCAAGATATCGACAGCAATCGCAGTTTGCCCATTTAGAAACGCACTGGTTTCCAGCTCTGCTTGACTGTCTTGAATTGTAGCCACTTGTTTTAAAAAGATTGGCGCACCATTTTTATTGGCAATAATTAAATCGCCAAAAGCCAGAGGGTGAATGACTTTGGATTGAATTTCGACCACCAATTCACTATTGGCTTGTTTGAGTGTACCGCCTGGAACTTCAATATTTTCAGCTTTGAGGGTATTGATCACCTGATCCACACCTAAGCCAAAACTCATTAATTTTTGTGGATCGACCTCAATTCGAATTTGTCGCTGTGCATCCCCCAATAAATTGACAGTTCCGACGCCAGACACAGTGCGCAGTTGTGGCACAACCTGTTGATCTAAATAGGAACTTAAATCCCGCAAGGACATTTGTGAGGATTCAAAGACAATCGACAGAACCGCATTAGCAGTGGGGTCGTAGCGCTCCACCACAGGGTCTTGAATTTCATCTCGAAAGCCTGCACTGACAGACGAAATTTTATCGCGTACATCTTGTGCTGCCACTGCCGAAGGAACATCTAAATTAAATTCGGCTATAATGGTAGATAACCCTTCACTGGATTGTGAAACCAGTTGTTTGAGTCCAGAAATGGTGTTGATCTGATCTTCCATTTTCTTGGTGATTTCAGATTCAACTGTTTCAGGTGATGCACCCGGATAACTGGTATAAACCACTACAAACGGAAAATCGACGTCAGGAAATTCTTCCACGCCCATACGTTGCCATGAAGCCAAGCCAAGCACCATTAGACAAAACATCATCATGATGGTAAAAACGGGATACTTGACGCTAACTCGGGTAAACCACATAACAACGATCCTGATTTTTTATTTATTGGACATCTGCACTACTGCATTGAGATGAAATTCAATTTATTGAGGGTTATTTTGAATGATCACCTGCTGCTGAATTTGATCGGGGTTGAACACCACTCGACTGACTAGATCACTGCTCTGTAAGCCTTGAATCACAGCAGTATTGTCACTATAGCGCTGTTCTAAAACTGTGATATCCACGCGGGCAATTTTTTGATCTCGAATCACCCAAACATAAGGTTTGTTTTGGATATCGTGAATGGTATTGAGTGGGATGATTTGCCCTGAAATAGTGCTTTTCGCTAAAATATGACCATCCACAAATGCCCCAATACTTAAAGAAGGAAGACGCTCAAGCGGGGTCGCAAAAAACTCAATTTGACGACTGGCTAAATCTGCTACAGGGGAAACGCGACTAATTTGTGCATTAAATATGTTTGCTTGGCCTTGAAGTTGATATTCAATTTTTTGACCAATTTTGAGTGCGGCTTGTAATTCGCTTGGTAATTTTGCTTGAATTTCTAATTGCTTCGGATCGACGATTTCAAATAAGGTTTGTCCTGCAGCCACAGTTTGCCCAGGCTCAACTTGACGTTCTGTAATGATGCCATGAATAGGGCTGGTAATTGTGCCATCTTGATCGGCTTTTAAAGCGATATCAACATTGGCTTGTTGCGCGCGTACACTTTCCATTTGTGCACGGTAATCTAGCTGACTTTGCTCATATTCCACTTGCGAAATAAAACCCTGATCGAGCAAACGCTTTTTTCGTTGCATCATGTTGCGAGCTTGGTTGGCTTGTGCTTGCGTTGCAGCTAAATTGGCGCGAGCTTGAGCCAAACGTGCAGCATTATCCTGATTATTCAAGCGTAGCAAGGTTTGACCACGTTGTACGCTATCGCCCACTTTGACATAGACTGAAGTTGCTGTGGCAGTCACCTGTGCTTGAATACTGCTTTGATTGACTGCACGTACTGTGCCTGTAAAGGCAGTTTTACTAATGGCACTGCCTTGTTGGGGTGTCACTAAATCTTGTTGAATTAATTCTATTTTTTCTGGTGTGGGAGCAACATTTTCTGTTTCATTTTTTTGGCAGGCAGAAAGAAATACACATAACCCAAGTGTACTGATCCGAAGAAGTGGCAAAGGTTGTTGATTAAAAATGAATGAGATACGCTGTGCAATGTGCATGCATATTTGTCCTTATTTTAATGTCAAAATGACAACGCAAAAAAAGCCAGCCCTATTCTAGGGCTTTGAGGCGTTGAATAATTCTGTCGTATTCTGCTTGGGTATTTCGATAGCTTGTTTGTAAAGATTGAATCATGTCTTTTTTTAATTCAATATTTTTTAAGTTATTGTCTAAATTGGTTTTCAGTTGTAGTGGTACAGGCTTAACTTTACGTAAATACTCCATTTCCTGACGTTTAAAACTAATACGGTCAGTTTGGAGTTGCTTGAGTTGTTCTTGTTGAAAGCTAATTTGCTTTTTAATGTGCGCTAAAGTGTTATTTCTCTTAATGGTGGCAGTTTGACTGTTGGTATAGGCTTTTTTTAGACGCTGGTCCGACTCACTCTGACGTGCTTGAGCAGCACGTTGTGGTGCTTTTTTAATATCGGTTTCAGTATTATAGGGACGAGCACGCTGAATCACTTGCATGTTCCGATCCAAAGCCTCATAGCCATAGCGGATATGATTGGGGGTCACATTGCTGCTAATATTGGCTACGCCTTTTTGATCATAATAACGATACCATACTGCTTTATTTTGAGTTTCAGCCATCAATTGAGCAGAGGGAAACAGAAGCAACGCTAGCATCGCCATTTTGAACGACTTTTTGTTTTGTTTTAATTTGACAGCGAGTAATTGTGCAAAATAAGTGCTCACGTTGTCCCCCAAATGAAAGTTGACTAAATTACTTAAATTAAACGTAATATATAGTGTTATATTAGATCAAAATTAGAAATTAAAAAAACACAACCGATAAAAAAATATCGATGGTCACCAGAAAGTGTGAGTGATTTGGTGATAATGGTGTAAAAGTGTAGCTTCGAGCTAAATATGTTCATTGAAACTACAAGTAAAGATATGTTAAAAATACGATCAATGTGTAAAAATTTCTACTCAGTTGCTTGTACAAACAAAATGGGAAGGGTCATTGAATGGACGATAAATTCCAAAATCTAAAAGTCATGGTGATTGATGATTCAAAAACCATTCGCCGTACAGCCGAAACGCTCTTACAACGAGAAGGTTGCGAAGTGGTTACCGCAGTAGATGGATTTGAAGCTTTATCCAAAATTGCAGAATCAAATCCTGATATTGTGTTCGTAGATATTATGATGCCGCGCCTAGATGGTTACCAAACGTGTGCCTTAATTAAAAACTCGCAAAATTACCAAAACATTCCTGTGATTATGCTATCTAGTAAAGATGGTTTATTTGATCAAGCTAAAGGACGTGTTGTGGGTTCTGATGAGTATCTGACTAAACCATTTAGTAAAGATGAATTATTAAACGCCATTCGTAACCACGTGACAGCATAATTATTAGTTAGTTAGATAGATTTATTGGGGAAAATAATGGCTCGTATTCTTATTGTAGATGATTCACCTACAGAAACATTCCGCTTTAGAGAAATCTTGACCAAGCGTGGGTTTGATGTCATTGAAGCAACGAATGGGGCAGATGGCGTGACCATGGCCCAAGCTGAATTACCAGATTTAATATTAATGGATGTAGTTATGCCAGGCGTGAACGGCTTTCAGGCAACACGTCAAATTTCGCGTGGTGATACTACTAAACATATTCCAATTGTAATTGTGAGTACCAAAGATCAGGCCACCGATCGTGTTTGGGGAAAACGCCAAGGTGCAAGCGATTACTTAACTAAGCCTGTTGACGAAAAACAATTAATTGATGTGATTAATCAACACCTTAATGCAGGATAAGTTATGGCTGCAAATGGTTTTATTGAATTACTTCGGCTATCTAAACGTGGAAACAAAAACTACGTAAGTACCGAAAATGAGGTAAACCGCTGGTCTGGTATTGCTTTTGAAATGATGGGGCAATATTTCGTTGCTCCATTAGGAGAAGTTTCTGAGGTGATTTATCCACCGAAATACACGCCAGTACCTAATACCCAGCCTTGGGTAGTGGGTCTAGCGAATATTCGAGGAAGATTACTTTCAGTTTCAGATTTGGCACATTATGTTTCTGGGCAAAGTAGCCAATATTCACCTACTCAAAAGGTAATGTGTATTAGTCATAATGACCATTATGTCGGTTTAGTTGTAGATCAAGTTTTGGGTATACAGCACTTTAATAAGAAAAGTTTCTTTTCTAAACACAATGATTTAGATAGTAATTTACAAGAATATTGTCAGGGGTATTTTCACCAACATAACCAACAATGGCATGTTTTCTTATTGAGTCGTTTATTGCAAAACCCAAAATACATGAACGCATCTATAAAATTTATAAATTAACTGTCGCGCACCTAAAAATGAAGGCGTCAATCGGGGAGAAGCTGCATGGGCTTTAAACTTAAAAAGAAAAATTCAGGCGAAGAAACCGTCCGTAAAGCAAGTGGTCCAGGTTTTTTTGCAAAACTACAGGCGCGAACAGAAGAGTTTGCGAGTGTATTTGGCGAAACAGAAAAATCTAAGCCACTTATTTTAGGTGCAGCTTTTTGTATCCTCTTATCGCTTTTCCTGTTGCTATACCTTTTTTATAGTGTGCCGCGTAATAACGACTTTACCCGTAGTTTGGGTGAATTACGTCTGTTATCACAAACCATTTCACGTCAAGCAACTGAAGCCACGGCATCAGGTACACCTGAATCGATTAAAAACTTAACAGATTCACAAAAAGCCTTTGCTGCTAATTTAGAAACAGTGAAAGACATTCATGCAAATACAGATACCTTGCGCGAAGTAGAAACACAGTGGAAATCAATTTCTGAAAATATTGATTTGATTGCTTCACAACAAAAAATTATTAACCAGCTTTATGACACGAGCATTGCAATTGGTGAAACCATTCCAGGTATTCAGGCGGAATATAATTTGATGGTTGACCAAATGGCACGTCAAGACATGCCAAGTAGCCAAGTGGTTATTGCCAAGAACCAAGTGTTCATTGCAGAGCGTATTTTACGTTCAATCAGTTCTGTATTGACAGGTACAGACAGTTCTCGTGAATCTGCAGATGACTTTAGTGCCGATACAGAAACGTTTGGTGCTTACTTAGCAGCGCAGTTAAATGGTAGTGCAGAACTGGGCGTACAGCGTATTACTCAAGAAGATTTACGTAGTTCATTAGAAGGCATTCAAGCAGAATATGAAGATGTATTGAAATCTGCGGCTGCAACGGTTTTAAAGAACTCATCACAAATTGTAAAAGTACGTCAGGCATCATCTTCTATTTTTGACCAGTCAGATAAACTTTTAACCAATTTAAATAAATTGTCTGGCAGTTCGGGTTGGTCGATTGCGATTCCTGCAATTGGATTGATTGCAGCATTACTTGCATTCTTGTTCTGTGTATTCAAGTTACTTAGTTTACGTGGTGAAGCCGATAAAGCTCGAGTGGTTCGTCTACAAGATGAATATGACCGTAACCAAAACGCGATTTTACGTTTACTTGATGAGATTGCTGACCTTGCGGATGGTGACCTGCGTTCTTATGCAACAGTATCGGAAGACTTCACCGGTGCTATTGCCGACTCGATTAACTTTGCGATTGACCAATTACGTGACCTAGTATCTCGTATTCACGAAACATCGCACGAAGTTGCACAATATACGGCAACCACACAGAACATTACCAACCAGTTAGCAGAAGCATCTGAGCATCAGGCGCAAGAAATTGCAGGTGCATCTGCCGCTATTAATGAAATGGCTATGTCAATTGACCAAGTATCTGCCAACGCCGAAGAATCAGCAGCGGTAGCAGAACGATCAGTACATATTGCATCGAATGGTGCAGATGTTGTAAACCGTTCAATCGAAGGTATGGATATTATTCGTGAGCAGATTCAAGAAACCTCAAAGCGTATTAAGCGTTTGGGTGAATCTTCACAAGAGATTGGTAACATTGTTGCCTTAATTAATGATATTGCTGACCAAACTAACATTTTGGCATTAAACGCAGCAATTCAGGCATCTATGGCGGGTGAAGCTGGTCGAGGTTTCGCAGTCGTAGCCGACGAGGTACAGCGTCTAGCGGAACGTTCAGCATCTGCAACTAAGCAGATTGAGACACTGGTAAAAACCATTCAGACCGATACCAACGAAGCCGTAATTTCGATGGAACAAACCACATCTGAAGTTGTACGTGGTGCGAACTTATCTAAGGATGCGGGTGTTGCACTGGATGAAATTCAAACGGTATCGAGCAACCTTGCGAAATTGATTTCTAACATTTCGGATGCTGCAAAACTTCAGTCGGCTTCTGCTGGTCACATTGCAACCACGATGAACGTTGTACAGGAAATTACCTCACAAACGACCAGTGCAACTTTTGATACTGCACGTTCGGTATCTGAGTTAGCCAACATGGCAGAATCATTACGTGAATCTGTAACTGACTTTAAACTACCTGAATAAGCGGGATTCCAGCTTGGGGAAAGGTGTACCTATACACAGTTATGGGTACACCATCATTCAGAGATAAAGCATCGCAAAGATGAACTTAACTTTTGGGTTAGGGGCATTCAGGATGGTTACAATTAAGTTGAAGTACCTTTTGGTGCTGAAAACGTAAGAAGCCTTAGCTATGAAAGAAATATTAAAAAATTTAGTCGAAACAATGACGCTTCTTGAAGATAGTTATCTTGAGCAAGATGCAGAAATTCTTGAAATTTTTGTCGAAGAAATTGAAGAAATCTTCGAAGAATTAAATCCATTATTTACAACTTGGTTTGCCAACCCAACAGATCAAGAAACTTTAGTGACTATTCGTCGTCACTTTCACACTTTAAAAGGCTCGGGTCGCATGGTGGGTGCGAAGTCTGCGGGCGAATTGGCATGGACGGTTGAAGATACTTTAAACCGTGTGCTTTCGGGTACGGTAACACTCAATACTGATATTCAAAAATACGCAAAAACTGTTTTCAATCTTTATCAATACAAGCTTTATCCAATTTTTAAACAAGTCGGTTTAATTGATCTTGATTTACGCCCATTGGTGCTTTTAGGACAACAATTACAGCAAAACCAAACTCCTGAACCTGCACTGGAAGAGTTGCTAGTTCTAGCGGATCAACTGACTGCAACTGATATGCCGACAGGACTAGAGTTGGCGGATGCTGCAGTTGAAACAGCAGTTGAATCATCTGAAGATGTAATGACAGCTGAAGAAATGTCTCAGACAGAAGTTGCACAAGAAGCGGCTGCTGATGCGAGCCTATTGGCTGAAACTCTGGCTAGTTTTGTGGAAGAAGCTGAAGAGCATTTAGCGACCATTGATCAGTTCTTGGCGCAAGATCAGATTCACTCACAAGACTATAATGGCTTAATCCGTGCTTTACATACACTGCGCGGCAGTTCGTCTATGGCGCAAATTGATCAAGTTTTTCAAGCCAGTTCTAAAGTTGAAAACTTGTTTAAAACATTTGTGCAAGATGAAATTGAATCCACCTCTAAAGAAACTGCGCTGTTGGTGCAATACGCAGAATTTGTCCGTGATTATCTGCATGTACTTCGCCAAGGTTACTGTGATGGTTTAGATGTTATCTATGCAACTTTTAGTAAAGCATGGGATAGCTACGGCTTTAGCACCAGCGATACAGAAGACTCTAATCCTCAAGGTTTGGTATCGAGACTCATCGAACTGAATATTGATCGTTTACTTGATGCTGAATTTGAATTTGATAAATTGGCGCAAGCGCAATTCCCAAGCTATTTAGAAGAACTCAGCGCACAAGCGCAATTATTGGTAGAGCATACTGATAACCGTGCATCAGTGGGTATCCATCAATTTACTGAAGAACTTAAAGCAGCTTACGACAGTGTTTTAGCTAAGCCAATTTTGCTTAACTCTGAATATGGTTATGAGTTATTTGCACAGGCGCACCAAGAGTTTATTCATTTATTTGATACCTTGGCTGCGGGACAGCGTGTTACGGTTACTGAAGATATTCAGAAAACCTTAAATGACTTAACTGCATTCGTGCAGCAAGACATTGATGCAATTGCACTTGAAGATGCAGAAACATCGGTGAGCGACAATGCTGTAGAAAGAGCAGTTGTTGCAGAACCTGATGTGGCGTCTGCTGTAGTTGCTAGCGAAAGTTCGGGCACGGTGAATTTAGCGCAATTGTCACAACGTATTGCATCAGATCAACAAAACATGCATGCCGATGATGCCAATAAAGACTTCGATCCTGAATTGCTGGATATCTTTTTGGAAGAAGCTGAAGAGCTTTTGGTGGGTATGGATGAAGATGTCAATACTTGGTCAAAAGACGCCAGCGACACTTCGGCTTTAAACAACTTAATGCGTTATTTGCACACTTTGAAAGGTGGCGCAAATATGATTTCTGCGACGCATATTGGTTTAATTGCACACAACCTCGAGTCGATTTACGAGCGTATCATTAACAACCAGATTGTTGTTTCACCTGCGTTAATTCAAATTATCCGTTTGGTGCAAGATGATATTGCAGACCGTATTCAGACCATTCGCGATGAGCGTGTGGACTATGCTGCGACAGAGTCAATTGCGATTTTAGGCAACATTGTCAGCTTGGCACAAGGCGATGCAAATGTGTCAGTCGTAAGTGCTATAAGTACAGCGCAGCCTGAACAGACGATCGAAGCAGAAGAGGTTGATGCACAGCCTGAGTTGGCGGCAGAAGCCTTGCAAGACACGACTGCAGATTTAGCTGAAGATGATATTGCTATTGCTGATGAGGCAAGTCTTGAAGCAAATGCTGAATCTGAAGATGAGCAATTACATTCAATTGTGGTTGAAACTTTCCGAGAAGAAGCGGAAGAAATTTTGGATGCTGCAGATCAGCGCTTGAAACAATGGTTTGAGCAGCGTAATGACCGTAGTGTCTTGCTTCAATTACAACGTGCGGCGCACAGCTTAAAAGGCGGTGCACGTATGGCTGAAATTGAATCTGTTGCGCAAATTGCCTATCAACTTGAAAGTGCCTTTGAACAGTTTGCAGTGCATCAATTTAACTCAAATGTTTATGATGCCTTGCTGCAAACCACATTAGCATGGTTGCGTGATGCAATTTTCAAAGCAGATTACACTGATTATGACAGTTTAAAATCTAGCTTATCGGCGATGCAGTTTGTAGATGTATCTGCACAATTGCCTGAGCGGTTAACGCATAACGACTTGTTATCACCAAGCCGTAGTTATGAGTTTGTTCAGGGTGATGGTACAGAACCACCTGCAATGTCAGGTGAGTGGGGCGAAACCACAAAACTAGATAACAGCAATGAGATGATTCGTATCTCGGCCGATTTAGTCGAGAAGATGATTGACTTGTCAGGCGAGAACTCGATTAACCGTTCACGTATTGAAATGGAGCTAGGGCAACTGGGCGGTACGTTGAATGAGATGGAATTGGCGATTAAACGACTTGCCGATCAGTTACGTCGAATGGAAGGCGAGCTAGAATCGCAAATTATTGCCAAACATGGTTCTGAAAACTCACGTTATGCAGACTTTGACCCATTAGAGATGGACCAATATTCATCGTTGAATCAGTTGTCTAAATCTCTGGCAGAATCTGCATCGGACTTGGTGGACTTTAAGAGCACATTGGCTGACAAAATCCGTGATGCCGAAGGTTTGTTATTACAACAATCACGTATTCAGGCCGAAATTCAAGAAAGCTTGATGCGTACACGCCTTGTACCATTCTCGCGTTTATTGCCACGCTTACAACGTATTGTGCGTCAGACTTCATCGACCTTGAACCGTCCGACAGAATTGGTGGTTAATAACACTGAAGGTGAATTAGACCGTACTATTCTAGAACGTTTGGTGACACCTTTTGAACACATGCTGCGTAATGCGGTAGACCATGGTATTGAAGACCCTGTGCAACGTGCTGCTGCTAATAAATCTGAGGTTGGTAAAATTGAACTGAACATCACCCGCCAAGGTACAGATGTTGTGGTGACTTTTGTGGATGATGGTAAGGGTATTGATGATGCCAAGATTAAAGAAAAAGCATTGAGCTTAGGTTTAATCAAAGCTGATCAGAATTTAGATAAAAATGAAATTCTGCAATACATTTTCCACCCAGGTTTTACGACAGCAAAATCGGTTACACAAATTTCAGGTCGTGGTGTGGGCTTAGATGTGGTACAAAGTGAAATTAAGGCACTTGGTGGTCACGTATCAGTAGATTCAACATTGGGTCAAGGTACAACCTTCAGTATTCGCGTACCAACCACGGTTGCGGTATCTGATGCCTTAATGGTAAAAGTTGGTGATCAACAATTTGCTGTACCGTTAGCGCAAATTGACCGTATTGTACGTATAGCACCAACGACCTTGGAATCTTACTTCAACAGCAATGAAGATTTCTTCCAAATTGATAACCAGAACTATAAGTTACGTTACTTATCTGAGTTCGTTGGTAATCAGCCATTGCCGCGTTTAAGCCATGTGGGTCATTCACTACCAGTTCTGTTAATTAAAGGCAGTACAGGTCAAAGTATTGCCTTACTAGTTGATCAGTTGATTGGTTCGCGTGGTCAAATTGTTGTGAAGCCAATTGGACAACAGTTCTCAAGCATTGGTGCAATTGCAGGCGCAACCATTTTGGGTGATGGTCAAGTTTGTTTGATTTTGGATGGTCAGAATATAGCCCGTCAAATTCTTGCAACGCACCGAACTAAACAAGCCAGCGATCAACGTGATATCCAACGTCGTGATACACGCCGCTTAATTATGATTGTGGATGACTCAGTCACCGTACGTAAAGTAACTTCACGTCTGCTTGAGCGTCAAGGTTATGACATCGTGACCGCCAAAGATGGTATCGATGCCATGGAGCAGCTTGAAAACGTCAAACCTGACTTGATGTTGCTGGATATTGAAATGCCACGTATGGATGGTTTTGAGGTAACTAACCTCGTACGCCACCACGATATGCATAGCAACCTGCCAATCATCATGATTACGTCCCGTACAGGTGAAAAACACCGTGAGCGCGCGTTTAGCTTAGGTGTGACACACTACATGGGTAAACCGTTCCAAGAGGCAGAATTACTTGCCAATATTGAACAATTATTAGCAGTCAGTCAGGGGTAAACGATGAGTCAGACGAATGGTCCTAATTTACTTGGGCAAATTAGTCAACAAGAGTTGCACCATTTAATTACCGTTTCTACGGGTTTTATTGATGCTTATATTGTTGAATGTCATGGTAAACACCCGATGCTGATACCTCAAAATATTGTGTTATCCGCACTAGATAATGCCACTCAAGTTAAAACTGTGGAATGGCACGACTCGCAATTGCCTGTTTATGCGGTCAATGACCCAGAGAAAAAAATGGGCGTGGCACTGGTGATTGAAGGCGATGAAATGGAGCAGCGTTTTGCTTTGATGTGCAATGAAATGCCTAAAACACTGCGCTTGCGTATTTCTGAAGTGGTAGATGATGACCAACAAAACACGACTGATCCTGCTGTATTCCAATATGTCCGTATGGGTGAGCAGGTCTTTCATGTACCAAATTTGCAATACATTCAAGAAAAATTAACGGCTTAACCGCAATTTTCTATGTTGTAAAACAGAAAAGGAACTTCAATAGAGTTCCTTTTCTGTTTTTTGTAACTAACTCTTATTCGATTTAAGTGAGTAACACTTCTAAAATCTGCTCATAAATTTCCGCTAAGGGTTCTAAATCAGCCACATCAACGTGCTCGTTAACTTGGTGAATGGTGGCATTGAGTAGGCCTAACTCCAACACTTGCGCCCCTGTTGGCGCAATGAAACGACCATCGGAAGTGCCGCCACTGGTCGATAATTCTGTTTCAACACCTGTGACATTGCGAATGGCCTGACGTGCAGCATTGACCAATTCACCCACAGGGGTTAAAAATGGCAAACCTGAAAGTGTCCACTCGATATCATAATCGACTTGATGGTGATCTAAAATTTGCAACACACGTGCTTTTAGTTCATCTGCCGTCACTTCAGTCGAATAACGGAAGTTAAAGGTCACGGTCATGTTGCCAGGGACAACATTGGTTGCACCTGTCCCTGCTTGAATATTTGAAATTTGAAATGAGGTGGCAGGGAAATATTCATTGCCATAATCCCATACCGTTTCACACAGTTCTGCAATTGCTTTAGACGCGGTATGAATCGGGTTAATTGCCAAGTGTGGATAAGCCACATGACCTTGTTTACCTTTTACAGTCAAGACTCCATTCAGTGAACCACGACGCCCATTTTTAATAATATCGCCAAGTTTATGCGTACTTGAAGGTTCACCGACCAAACACCAAGTCATTTTTTCCTGACGTGCTTCTAAAGTTTCAACGACTTTTACGGTGCCGTTAATGGATGGGCCTTCTTCATCTGAGGTGATTAAAAAGGCAATTGAACCTTTGTGATCAGGATGTTTAGCAACAAAGCGTTCAGAGGCAACGACCATGGCTGCCAATGCTGTTTTCATGTCGGCACTGCCACGACCATAAAGTTTGCCATCACGAATTTCAGGTACAAATGGATCGGTATTCCATGCGTCTAAATTGCCTGTCGGTACAACATCTGTATGACCTGCAAAGCAAAAGACAGGTGCTTCTGTACCTTTACGCGCCCAGAGGTTATCTACATCGTCAAAACGCATAGATTCAATCTTAAATCCAATTTTTTCTAAGCGTTCTGCCATGAGGTTTTGACAGTTGTGATCAACAGGAGTGACAGACGGTTGGCGTAAAAGCTGAAGGCTTAAATCCAGAGTAGCAGAAGAGGTCATGAGAGTTTCAGACGTTTATCAAGAGTAAGTGCTAATAATAGGGGAATAATGCAACAAAAGTGAAATTTTAGCGTGAAAAAACCTTGTCCGAGAACAAGGTTTTTTGTAGTTTTTGTGAAGATATTCCTGAAATACTCAGAATTATTTGCGAATTTCTTGTTGGGTTTTTTCAGCAGTATTACTGACCGCATGACCTGCAGAAGACACGTCTTCGCCCACACCTTTAATTGTATTACAACCCGATAAAATAAAGGTCAATAACAGTGAAGTCGCTAAAATTTTTTTCATGTTCATCTCCAATATGCGCTAGATAGATTATTTTGATGTGTTTTTAAGCATAGAAAATAATCAGAATAATAAATAGGTAACTTTTATGGTGCTTGCGTAATAAAATGTTGAAACTGTTATTCAGCGTGTTAATGGAAGATAGCTAATCAAGGGTGCAGCGCGGTACATATAAAATTGTGAATGTGCTGCCTGAAAATATAAACCATCGGTCCACCATTGATTCGGTAGGCTACTGGCTTGAGCATTTTGGCAAATCCATTCATGCCGTTGAAGGCGATAAAACTGTTCTGCTGGCGCCGGAATATCACTCCCCCAAAGCCCTAAACGACGAGCGCTATTGACCCAGTGTGGGCTAAGTATTGTAGATGATTCTGCCAAGTGATACGTGGCGAAATACAATTGTCCTTTGAGTACGGCAAAGCGACGTTCAATTGATACATCTAAAGCTTGTTTAAATTGAAATTGCTTTTGACTAAAGTGATTCAGTTTACGCGCTAAAGTATCGGAGCGGTTTAAACCATACCAGTGTGCCAAAGAGCAATCCGCTTCGGCTAAGTAGTATTTTAATGCGACTTCCCAGTGTTCAACCTGCTGCGTGTCATGGTTGTGCAGTAAAAAATCCAGTTCACCCACAGTTTTAGCACCATCAATAATTTGAATACTGTGCCCCAATAATTCGAAGGGATGATAGTCACGATCACGCAGCCAAAACCACATCAACATTTCAAAGCGTAAGCCTAAACGGGTACTTTTCAGTTGATTTAAAAAATCGTACACCGCTTCGGGATGTGAATCTAAATAGGCTAAACGTGATTGATAAGCGTGATAATGGTGTTGCCAAAAAGTATCTGAATGGAATTCAAAAGTATGTTGAATGGGCAATTGCTCAGGCACAGCACTTAAAATATTCGGACTTGCCACACTAAAAGCCAACTGACGGATAAGCGGGGTTTTGTAGGTCAGCCATACTTCGGGCAGAAGCTCTGGTTGATGCAACTCAATCATTATGAATCCATGCTGAAAAATGCAGAATTACAACGGAAAATTAAAAAACGCTTTATACTACCGCAATTCGAAGTTTAGGACAGTAGTATGCAACGCTTGTTATGGCGAGGTTTAGTGGTGATCTTTGTCATCCTTGGCTTTATTGGTGCATTGTTACCAGGTATGCCTACTACTGTCTTCTTGATTTTAGCAGCTTGGGCATCATCACGTGGTTGGCCGCAAATGGATAACTGGTTACTGAATCATCCTAAATATGGCAGTACACTCAGGGATTGGCGTGCTAATGGCACAGTACCGCGTAAAGCCAAATGGTTAGCAACGATCATGATGAGTATCAGTGCCGTACTCATGCTGTTTACAACTGCGCCTGTTGCGGTCAAAGTTTTTACCAATACCACCATGTTGGTGGTGTGTATTTGGTTGTGGTTACGTCCTGAACCACAGCCGCTTAAGAAAGAAGAAGAATAGGGTAACGCAATGACTTTTTTATATACACAAGCAGATATTTTGATTGATTTGTCCGAGCAAACTTTATATTTGCCTAAGCATCAGAAATTTTATGTCATTTCTAGTGGGGTGAATGGCATTGGTGAAACTGAAAATAGTGGTAAAACACCGCGTGGTTGGCATGAAGTCGCTTTGAAATTTGGTGAAAATGAACCTGAAAATGCAGTGTTCATTGCGCGTCAACCTACGGGTGAAATTTACAATTTAGATTTAGCCGAACAATTTCCTGAACGGGACTGGATTTTAAGCCGTATTTTATGGCTTAGTGGTCTGCAAGAGGGTTTTAATCAGGGCATCGGCTGCGATACTTTTCAGCGTTATATCTATATACATGGCACACCAGACACAGAACCAATGGGCATTCCTGCATCGCATGGCTGTATTCGGATGCGTAACCAAGATATTTTAGAATTGTTTGAACTGATACCAGAAAAAGCGCTGGTTTATATTTCTGAACACAAACTGGATTTAAATAGTTTAGGTTTACTTAGTTGATGGTGCTTGCGAGGTGAATTTAGATGAATAATGTTGCATCTATCACTACCTAAAAGCTGGCTGATTGAGCAGGTAGATTGCAGCGCTAACAAGTTGAAAAGCACATTAATTTTGTTTGAAAACTAAAATAACCTGCAGAATTTGTTTGTTTTTATAGCGGATCACCTATTTTTTAATCACTCGATCACAAAAAACTGAAAACAAGCCGAAAAGCGTTTGACAGGCGGTAAAGATTCTCTATAATGCACCTCACAAACGATAAAGACGTTAAGGGCGCTTAGCTCAGTTGGTAGAGCGTCTGCCTTACAAGCAGAATGTCGGCGGTTCGATCCCGTCAGCGCCCACCAAGCCTTTACGTTATAGATTCTTACGTGCAGCGGTAGTTCAGTTGGTTAGAATACCGGCCTGTCACGCCGGGGGTCGCGGGTTCGAGCCCCGTCCGCTGCGCCACTTAAGATTCTTTAACCATCGTTTGTACCACAAGAGTGACTTTGTGTAAGTGCAGCGGTAGTTCAGTTGGTTAGAATACCGGCCTGTCACGCCGGGGGTCGCGGGTTCGAGCCCCGTCCGCTGCGCCATTTACATAAATTTCTTTTGAGGGCGCTTAGCTCAGTTGGTAGAGCGTCTGCCTTACAAGCAGAATGTCGGCGGTTCGATCCCGTCAGCGCCCACCAGATTCTTTTGCGATGCAGCGGTAGTTCAGTTGGTTAGAATACCGGCCTGTCACGCCGGGGGTCGCGGGTTCGAGCCCCGTCCGCTGCGCCATTCAAAAGAGAAGTTTAAGTTTACTGATAGATATAAACTTAAATGATGCAAAATTTGACAGTTTTGCAAAATCAGAACAAAATGCTGTTTTGATCTTTTTAGGGCGCTTAGCTCAGTTGGTAGAGCGTCTGCCTTACAAGCAGAATGTCGGCGGTTCGATCCCGTCAGCGCCCACCATATTTTAGTATAGATGCTTGACATACATACAAAAAAGCCCTTAATTGCTTAATGCAATTACCGTTGCAGCGGTAGTTCAGTTGGTTAGAATACCGGCCTGTCACGCCGGGGGTCGCGGGTTCGAGCCCCGTCCGCTGCGCCATTTTTCATTCCCTGATATGAAAAGTGAGTTTCAAAGTTCAAGACTATGCACTTCGCTTGTTTTGCAACGTAAAATAACAATGTTATTTTTCTCTTCAGGGCGCTTAGCTCAGTTGGTAGAGCGTCTGCCTTACAAGCAGAATGTCGGCGGTTCGATCCCGTCAGCGCCCACCATATCTTTTCATACACCTTCATCTCATATTTCTTGCATATTGCAATAAATTCGCCTAGAATTTTTTTTATTTATAATAATACTAATATCCGTGACTTATGAGAAATCCTTATCAACGAAAAGCTGCATCTAAGCAAGCGCCGCAAATTTATAATGTGCAAGATATTTACAAGCAATTTATTGAAACCATTGTTTCTCAGGGGCATGTTTTTGCATTGTATGAAGATGGTTGGGCGCTTTGTGCTACCCCTACAGGGCAGCGTGCTTTTGCAATATGGCAAAATAAAAGTCTAGCTAAACTGTTAATCAAAGACAATTGGGCCAATTATCAAGTTGAAGAAATTTCACTGAAAGATTTTATTGAAAAAGTGATTCCGTTTTTACGTCAGGAAGCCACTAATGTTTCTATGAATCTAAGCCCTGAAGGGCAGAATGTATTGGTTGCTCCTGAAAAGTTATTGCTAGATCTAAAAAATTATTTGTATCAGGTGTATATACAAAAACCTGAATTTTTTAAAGAGATGCAAATTCCTTTGCCACGCTCAATTCGTTTGAATTAAGCGATGTGCATGTTAGATTTTATTTTTCAATACTCATTGAGCAGCCAACCACTGATATAAGCAAAATATTCGCGTAACCACGCGTTATAGCGGCTATAGAGCGGTGTTGATGCGCTCAACATACTGAACTGTGTGTATCCCTGTCGTTTAGCAATAGCTGCTGCACGGAGGGTATGAAAATCACTCGTGACAATCGTAATTGGTTGGGTTTTATCTGTGCCGATTTGATGCAGCAAAGGTTGACTGTTTTTTAAATTGAGTGCCGTACTGGTACTTTGGGTTTCTAAGATAATGCGTGATGCTGCAATTGCATAGCGTTGTTGTAAATAGTTGGACATCACCTGCGCTTCAGTGAGTTGTTCCGCAAAAGCGGGGCCACCACTGACAATTAAATAACTGTGTGGATGTTCTAAGGCATAAGCTGCTGCGGTATCTAGCCGTTTGGCGAGCGTGGGCGATGGTTGTCCATTTTCTATGCCACTGCCGAGTACAATCACCACTTTGGCATTGTTGCTTGCAGTATTTTGCTGCTGTGTACTGAAATGAATATAAGCAAAAAAGATCAATAGGCTGATGCACCATAACCAAAATATGCCCCAACCGAATTTCCATAACCAATCTAAGCGTGTATGTTGTTTTAAGTGGCTTTGAATCCAAGTATAGAAAATGGCATAACACAGCAGCATCGTGCCTATTAACAAAGGTAAAACGGTGCCGAAATGAATTTTCTTTAAGTTGATGAGATAGACACCATCCAAAACTAAAATTAATCCAATTAGGCTACTTAATATTCTTTTGAATGGACTTGATTGCGGCTGTACGTGACTTTCTTGCATGCCTTGCATAACTGTATTGCGCTATGATGCTGTGTAAACAGTATAGCCGAAGCTGCTTAAAAATTTAGCCCCAACTGAAGTATGTTTCGGTTGAGGCTATGGGTAAAATTAGGTGAATTACAAGTTGAGATTAATACACATCTCGGCGATAACGTCCATGCTGACGTAATTGTTCTAGTTGATTTTCACCCAAAATATCTTTTAAAGCTTGGTCGACATCACTGGCCATGCCTTGAATACTACCGCAAACATAAATCACGGCACCTTGTTCAACCCATCGTTTTAAATCTTCAGCCTGTTCACGTAACTTATGGTGAATATAGACTTTATCGGCTTGATCGCGGGAAAAAGCCAAATCAAGCCGTTGTAGCACGCCTGTGCTTTGCCAAGCCTCGATGGTGCGTTGATAAAAGTAATCGTGCGCTTGCTGGCGTTCACCAAAAAACAACCAGTTTTGGGTGTAATTCAGGCGGGTACGTGCATGCAATAAGCTCATTAAACCCGCAAGTCCTGTGCCGTTGCCAATACAAATAATTGGGCGGTCATCATCAATTAAATGGAAAGATGGATTATTGCGAATGCGTAGTGCGATATTTTGTCCGATTGCTGCATGGGCAGTTAACCAACCTGAACCTAAGCCCAGCTCACCTTGAGCATCAAATTTTTGACGTACCACAAGTCTTAAAACCTGTTGTGAAGGAATACTGGCAATTGAATATTCACGACTAGGTAAGGGTGAAAGTTGTGCCAATAATTCATCGACAGTTTTAAATGTCTGAATAGGGGTTGTCAGGTCTTTATATGCCAAAGCCTGTGCTAGGGTTTGCTGACCATCAGCAATAATAGTATTGGCATCAAGTTGATGTTGTTTTAAAAAATCCTGAATCCGTACAGAACTGTTTTCTGGTTGAATTTCAGCAATATCACCTGCAGCCCAATGTGCTTCGTGCTGCGGTACAAGTTCAATATTAAACGCAGGTGAACCCAAACTATTCGGATTTAGCAAATCACGTTGTTGCAAACGCCATGTATCAAAGGTTTTGTCAATTTGCATGCTTTGTAATTCAAGCTGAGTCACCTGTGCCAATGCTTGATTCCAACGCTGTACATCAGCAGAATTGGCATTGTCTACCTCAATAGTGTCAAACAAAGCGTGAGCCTGATTGCGTTGCAGCCATGCAGCAAGACGATGTCCAAAATCGCAATAACTGTCAGGATACTCTTTGGAGCCTAGGGCTAAAACGGCATAACGTAAATGAGAGAGATCTAAGCTTTGGGACATGATTTTTTTCACAAAGTTAGAGGATAAATCGGGTGCATCTCCTGTGCCGTATGTGCTGGCAACAAATAAAATTTGAGTATGGTTTTTGAGGTCAGTTATCTGCAATTCTTGAATAGCTTTGACTGTGACAGGTTGATGTGCCTCTTGCAGACTGGTTGCAGTGCGCCATGCCAATTGTTCGGCAGTACCTGTTTGGCTGGCATAGACGATGAGCCAGTGTTCAGCATTTGGGTCAATTTTCAATTGAGTTTGGTTTTGACGTGCAGCAAGAGTCAAACGCTTTTGTTTACGACGTTTTAAATATAGCATCCAGCCTGTGACAAAAAACAGCGGCATCATCAAGGCAGCAAGCATGGCTAAAAATTGATAAACAGGTCCAAAGAAACTACCGCGATGCACAGGCAGCATACTGCTCATGATTTTTTCATTAAGCTGTTTGTCTGCATATAATTCAAGTTGAGTAATACGCGCTTGTTGATAATCAAAAGTTGCGCTATTGCGGGCACGTTCATGTTGTGGAATGACATCGACAAAGTTAATTTCAATTTCACTATTGGCGTGTTTAGGCATATTAAAAGTGATGCTCGAATAATCCTGCTCTAACTGCTGCGGGAAATGTTGCCATGCCTGCGTCAAAGCAAGATTAATTTGTGCCTGATCCAGTGTATTTTTTTTGGTAGGATCCGTGATATTTGGGCCATGTTCCACAACTTGTGTCTGCCTTGCTTGATGAGGTGTTTGATTATTTTGATTTTCTTTTTTATTGCGTCCATCTGCTTGTAATTGTGCTTGTGGTCTTTCTACGCCCATGACTTTAAACATGCCATTGCGCCACCAATCATACGACCAATATAGCCCTGTGCATGCCATAACAAGATAGAAGATCACTACCCATGTACCGACCACAGCATGTAAGTCCCAAATAAAATTGCGACCTTTGAGTTGTGGTTTAATCGCAAACCATTGTTTGAATGAATGGCGTTTCGGCCAGCGCAGATAAATGCCACTTAACACAAAGAACAACAACATGAGGGTACATGCGGCTGTAATTTGCTTACCAATAGGCCCTACGGTTAAATTGCGGTGTAATTGTTGGATAAATTGAAAAAAATCACGCCCTTTCACTTCAGGTAAAATGTCTGCAGAGTAGGGATTAATCATGATATTTTGACCGCGTCTGGCGCCTTCTTTCGCAATATTGATGCTTGAAGATGCTGCAGGATCTTGGGCAATGGTAATGCTGTTAATTTTATAATTTGGTTGGACTTGCTGAAAATGTGTGTAAATTTCTGCAGGAGTAAGTTTGGGTTTCTGCTCAACTTGAACTTGGTAACTGTCTGGATTCAACCATTTTAGAATTTGTTGTTCATAGGAATAAATTGCCCCAGTGACACCCATGAGTGACAAAATAAGCCCTGCTGTAATGCCAAGGAACCAGTGAATTTGGAAAAAAGTTTTTTTTAACATGATGAATGCGGGTTGAGCACAAATTTTGCAGAAGAATAATCTAGATACAAAGTTAATGCAAATGCTATTTATTCTCATTATCGTTCATTATTTTGATTTTAAGTAAAAAAACCTCCATCGCAGGGGATAGAGGTTTATTTTTAGATCGGGATATTTAGATTTGCTTGGCTTCGCCTGCAGCTTCGGTTAAATGTTTGCGAATGGTGTTGAACGAAAAGTTCTTGCTGTCCATGCGCTTAGGTAGAATATAAGCACCTTGCTGACCTTTTACTTTGAAGTTCATCAAAATAAATTCAGGGGTGTTGTACCATTCATATACATCTTTCCAGCCGATTGCACCCACGCCTTCTTGAGCGCCCATTTGCTGACGCATTACGATTCCGTGTGGTTGTACGCCTAAACGAATCCCTTTAATTTCTTGAACAGGAAATTCATTCATTTTGCGTTTAACGTACCATTCCAAGCCGTATTTACGCACCAGCAGGTAGAGTGCCACACAGACAATGGCGACCCAGCAGAAAATAGTCGAATAATTTTTTAATAGCAGAATGCCTAAAATGGAAAGGGCGACTATCACCCCCATAATAATCCATGCTTTCATGCTAATTTTATTGGTACTGCGCCATATTACCAGTTGAGCGTGACGTTGTTCTTCTTCAGAAACTTCGTAGATTACAGGCTGTAGTGTGTAGGCGTATAAACTTTTCGCGGTCATAGTGAAACTAACAAATTTAAAACTATAAAAAGTTTAGCATTAATTGCTGTCATTCAGTGAGTATATTGTCGCAAAATCATGCTAAGGTCGATGAATACATATTGTGCTAAGGCTGAGAAAGTAGACATAGATCCTTTGCAGAATGATTTATAAAGACGCCAGTTCAGTTGCATCCTGATCATGTTCGTGGCTTAAACTTTGTTTTAGGCGACTTAATTGCTGCAAGATACTCATCATCAAAGATAATTGCTGCAAAATAATCAATGATTTTTGATCTTGCTCATTGTTTTGACTTAAAAGCTGACGAATCGTTTGCAGCATGTTATGTGCGCTTAAATCAGGCGTTTCATCGTTGAGTAAAGCACCTTGAATATCGTCCATCGCTTGATCGAGCAGTTCCAAGACTTCCTGATCTTCAATTTTGTCACGATGCGCACCCAGTGCAGCGATATAACTAATAAAAGTGTGATTCAGACACAAGAACTCAAAGGCCTGAGCTTTTTGATCAGGATCAAAATCAGGTTCGGTGGCGAGTGTTGAAATCAGTGAAGCAACTTCTGCGTCGGCATTGTGAGCAGCGCGGCGCACCACACGATAATTCAAGCCGTTATTGCGCCCATTTTTATATTGTTCAATCACTTCTGCCAAATAGTCACATTGTGCGGTGAGTGAGCGACGAATCGTGCGTGATAGACGACGGAATTTCCAGTCGGGGAAGATAAAACTTACGCCAAACCATGCCAGTGCACAACCAATTAAGGTGTCGACCATACGTGGTACAGCTGCGGCAAAGCCCAAACCTTCAAGATTAAAGTTCATCAGCGCCAAAATAGTCATAAAAGCAGTCGCTTGTGCATATTGTTTACTGCGTAATTCAAAGAACAACATGCCACTAATAATTAAAACTACCAATTGCCCTTCTACAGATGGCACAAAATATAAAATGGTGTAGCCGACCACAATCCCTGCCAGTGTCCCAATAATACGCAAACGTAAACGCCGTTTGGTGGTGTTAAAGTTAGGCTGCATCACAAACAAGGCGGTGAGTAAAATCCAGTAGCCATATTGAATATTGGTGACTTGTACAAAAACATAGCCAATTAACAGTACAATTGACAAACGAATGGCATGGCGGAACAAGACAGATTCAGGGGTTAAATGCTGTTTGATACGGATGACAATATCATCCCAGCTTTTTAAGTCGTCATCTATGAGTTGTTGTTCAATATGCTTGGATTTATCCAATTTAATATTACGTTCGGTTTCAAGATTACGCAGTTGAGCGTCAATTGATTTTAGGTTTTGATATAAGGCAAACAGTGCATTAATCCAAACCTGGTCGTATTGCTGCTCGCTGCGCAGCTTTTCTAAAGACTGTTTAAGATTTTCAAAAGCATGTTTAAAACGCTTGTTATGCACATAAGGTTTACGATGCAGAATACTTTCACTTAAATCTTTACAGGCTTTACCTTGAATAGACAAAATGCGCTGGAATCGAAATAAAATATCGCTGTGCTGAAATATTTTCGCCAGTTTTTGATAATCAATATGTGCAGAGTCGGCACGTTCATGAATGTCTTGTGCGACAAAATAATACTGTAAGCTGCGTCGGGTATCTTTTTGCCCGCGGTCACCTTTTAAACGCGTCAGCAAAGCAGTTTTTAAGTCGTTAAAAATCGCAATTAATTTGCCATTTTCAAGTGATAAATCAATGATGCTTTGCTGATAACTAGATGCAGTCATATCCACATCAAATAGATTAGATTTGGCAAATAAAAAATCGCCCAGAGAAGAATAACTGAGCGAAAGTTTGTCTTGTAAAGCACGAACAGGGAACAGTAAAAAGCTGATGGTTGAAATTACGCCGTACCAGATTGCGCCCGAGACCAAAAGTAGTGGCTGCATGTACCAGTCATCAAATAGATTGACACCTAGCATGGCATAAACTGATACCACCAAACAGCCATAAGAAATGGTGGCATAACGCCGTCCGAGCGAACCGAGCAAAATTAAGACAATACACGACAGGATTAAGCCTGTGGCAAATAAAATAGGGTGCGGAAATAAAAACTGAATCGAAGTGGCGGTAACAAAGAACCCAATATAAGTATAGAGCTGATTAAGGATACGTACCGAAAAACGGTCATCTATATCACTCAAACCTGCGGCAACCACACCTAAAGTTAAAGGAATGGTGGCAACTTGCATTCCCATAAAATAGGGAACAAAAGCAGTTCCCGCAAATGCAATGAGCATGCGGATGTTATACATAAATGTGGTGTTATAGGTCGCTTGTTTGAGCTTAATCAGCCAAGGTTTCAACATCGTTCCTTTAAAAAATTTTTTCTAAACAGTGATTATGCTATGAAATGAAAGCTTGCGTACATTGTAACTGTAGATGAGTGTTTAGAGAATTTAATATGTGAAAATTCATCTTTAATCACTACAAATGATAGTATGGAGCGTGCAAGCTTCTCTATACATTTGTCATTCCACCTTAAAATTATGAGCATATCCAAAATTTTACCAAGTTCAAATAGTACGCCACCAACTGCGCCAGAACCCAACATGCAGCAATATTCGACAGCCTGGATTTTGTTGTTGGCGTTACTGACATCGCTTGGGCCTTTGTCGATTGATATGTATTTGCCTGCCTTGCCAGTAATGGCAAGCGAGTTTGGTGAATCGACCCAAATGGTCGCAAACAGTTTGCCTGCTTATTTTTTAGGTTTGGCATTGGGACAACTGATTTATGGGCCGCTGAGTGATCGGATTGGACGCAAGCCGCCTTTATATATTGGCTTGGTATTGTTTTCACTGGCGAGTATGTTGTGCGTGTTTGCACACAATGAATGGGGATTGATTGCTGCACGTATTTTGCAGGCATTGGGCGGTTGTGTGGGCGTGGTGATTGCACGAGCAGCCATTCGTGATCGCTTGGATTTGCAAACGTCCGCTCAAGCTTTTTCGAGCATGATGATTGTGATGACCATTGCGCCTATTATTGCACCAACGCTGGGTGCATGGGTGCTTAGATGGATGAATTGGGAAGCCATTTTTGTGGTACTGACCTGTGTTGGAATTATTTGCTGTTTATGTGTGCATTTCTTTTTTAAAGAAACTTTAGCTAAAGAACGCCGTTTAAGGTTGAGTTTTCAGCAAGTCCTGACCTTATATTTTGCCATTTTAAAAGATCGTGATTTTCGTTTTCGAATGTTGGCAGGCTGTCTGACTGGTGGGGCATTGTTTTGCTATATCAGCGGTTCAAGTGCAGTCATGATGGATCAATATGGCTTGAGTGAAACAGCTTTTGCTTATGTGTTTGGTGCCAATGCGATTGGTATTATGCTGTTTTCGGCTTTGAATAAAAAAATCAGTGGCAAATTGGGTGTGTTACAACGCTTAAAATTGGGCAGCATGATTCAACTGAGTGGTGCGGTCATTCTACTGCTTGCAGGTAGTTTGGGGTATGCACCTTTGGCATTGGTGATGGTCGGTTTATTTCTTGCAGTGTCTGGGATAGGTTTTACAGGCCCGAATGCCATGGCGCTGGCAATGGCAAAACAAGGCCCACGTGCTGGAACAGCCAGTGCGATCATGGGCAGTGTGCAATTCTTTTGTGGCTTGATTGGTGGGGTATTACTTAACTTTTTAACAGGCAGTGCTTTGCTGAATATGGCGGTATTAATGCTGCTATTTATTGGGTCGGGGATGTTTGCCGTTTTTCATATTTTACAACCCCAACCAGATTAAGTTGAGGTCAATACTTTTTCAAATGGTAATTTTTTTCGTAAAAATCGGGCTTTTAGACAGAACTGAAATATATACAATAGTCTAATAGTGGGGTAAATTCTTGAAAAATCAACCTATTTAAAGTATTGAATTTTATATGGTTTAATTATTTTAATCTATAATCATGATTAATTATGATTTCTTATTCGGGAAAACTGATTTTAATAAACGTCATAACTTGATAGATTGAAGCCTGTAATAAATGACACAATTTGAAATATTTGAGTGTCTTGGACTATTTGGCAAAAGTGTTTTGATTTTTAAGCCATTTTTATAATTCGATGTGAAATCGATAGATGACGAACAAAATCATCATGCACGGATGCAGCGTTGTTTTATTTTGGAGAGATAAATGAGTCAATTACTCAACGGTCAATTTGTGATCAAAGGTTTAGCTATTGCTGTTACAACATTCATGGTAGGTACTGCACACGCAGCAAAAACTGAGCAACAACAAATTCAAGAACTTCGTCAAGAAGTAGAAGCGTTAAAATCATTAATTCAGCAACAACAGCAAGTACAACAACAGCAGCAAACTCAAATTGCCCAAGTACAACAGGCGAAGCCTGCTGCACCTGTAAGTGCATTAAGCAGCTTAAAGTCTAAATCTGGCGCAGATGTTTCTATTTATGGTTCGATCCGTGGTGATGCAAACTATATTATTAAAGGTGCGGATAATGACTTTAACTCAGCACATACAAGTAAAGAAGAAGCAAGTGACAAATTACGTGCTACCGCAAAAGTCACCCGCTTAGGTTTAGACTTTAATACACCTGTTGGTGATAACAAAGTGGGCGGTAAAGTTGAAGTTGATTTTGCAAGTTCGGACAATGCTAAGTCAGAAAACTTACGTATTCGCCACGCTTATTTAACTTTAAACAACTGGTTATTCGGTCAAACCACATCGAACTTCTTGTCAAATCATGCACCAGAAATGATTGACTTTGCGACAAATATTGGTGGTGGTACAACACGTATACCGCAAGTTCGTTACAACTACAAATTAGCACCTGCAACTGAATTATTTGTTTCTGCTGAAGAAGGGAATAGTTCTTCACAAATATATGATACTAAAGAGAAGAAAAATGTTAGCTCTGACGTAACTTACCGAGCTCCTGTATTGACTGCTAAAGTAGTTCAAGGCTTTGCAGAAGGTAAAGGAACAGCTTCTGCACGTGCATTGGTTGAACATTACAAATCAGAAGCAGTAAATGATGATAAAACTGGTTGGGGTGCAGCTCTAGGTACGAATTATCAAGTTGCGGAACCTTTAAAAGTATCTGCAGACGTATCTTATGTAAAAGGTAACAGCAACTACTTATATGGTAGTAACTCTGCATTTTACGTAAATACAGTTAATGGTGAAATTGAGCAAAATGAAACGATTGGTGTACAAGTGGGTGCAACCTATAAGTTCTCTCCACAACTACGTTCAACTTTAGCCTACGGTGCTTTATTTGCCGATGATGGTACAGACTATGCGCGTGCAGCAAATAATTCTGGTGCTAATGAGAAAGTACAACAAGCGTGGATTAACTTTATCTATTCACCTGTAAAACCAGTCGATTTAGGTATTGAGTATATCAACGGTGAGCGTGAAACATTTGCTGGCGATAAATTCAGTGACGACCGAGTAGGCTTTATGGCGCGTTATAGCTTCTAAGTCACTCCTTTTAAGCACAATCCAAAACAGAGCTTAATTTTAAGCTCTGTTTTTTTTGTTGAAAATTTATGTTATTCACTCAATAACTTAAATTTTATCCAGTTTAAAGGAATGTTGTAACTTTCTCTTATAGCTGAACACAATCATTAAAATTTTTAGAAAAAACCGCAGAAAATAGCAGCTTTTTGTCAAAAAAAATGCATAATGATCGACCTTTAATCTTGCTGTTTTTTGTCAAGTGGTTGAATATCTTTATCGGAAGGTATTTATCCACCTCAGATATTTGGGAGCTTATATGAGATTACCTCTCAGTGTTAAGCTGATTCAGTTGTTTGCACTCGAAGTCACCCCGAAAGTGAAAATGCTGTCTTTTGTCTTTCTTTTCTTCTGTTCTAGGCAAACGCAGATGATAACGCTTGAGTGAAACCAAAGGATGGGTTGGCTGAGCGAAATGCATACCTCTTAAACTTCGGTCAAATACGATACTGTTTACATACTTTGTATTGCGGCATTTTTTAGTTGATTTAGAGTCATAGTGATGCAAATGCTTTGGTTTGCATAGACAGCTCTTCATCGTATTAAAAACAATCTGCAATCACTATATGGATATTGCCATGGAATTTACTTTTAATGCGTTTTATACGCTGATTGCTGCGGTCATCGTCCTGCTCTTAGGGCGACTTTTAGTCAATAAAATTGATTTTTTAAAACGCTATAATATTCCTGAACCTGTTGCAGGTGGTTTGGTTGCCGCTATTGTTTCATTGTTGGTGAATCAATTTTGGGGTTATAGCATTACCACCAGTAGCGCATTGCAAACTAGCTTTATGCTTATTTTCTTCGCCTCGATTGGTTTAAGCGCGAACTTCACAAAATTGCGTCAGGGTGGAATCGGTTTAATTATTTTCTTGATAGCAATTTCCACATTTATTGTGTTGCAAAACATTGTCGGCATTAGTCTTGCAACATTGTTAGGTATTGATCCACTAATTGGTTTAATTGCAGGATCGATTACTTTAACTGGCGGTCATGGTACAGCAGGTGCGTGGGGTGAAATTTTAGAAACCCAATATGGTATTCAAGGTGCTTTGGCACTGGGCATGGCAAGTGCGACCTTTGGTTTAATTATTGGTGGTTTAATTGGTGGTCCACTGGCTAAAACTTTAATCAACCGTCATCAATTGGCTGTACCACGTACCGACGAACAAATTGAAAAACGCGATAATACGCCTGCGGATCAAGATTCCAATGAGTTTATTCCATTTGAATATCCGCATCAGGTTCGTTTAATTACAGCAGATAACGCAATTACTACTTTGGGTTTATTTGCTGGATGTTTGGCATTTGCCGAATTTATGACAGGCGCTGCCAAAGGTACGATGTTTGAATTACCAACTTTCGTTTGGGCATTGGCGGGCGGTGTGGTTCTGCGTAATGTCTTAGAAAGTATTTTTAAAGTTAATATTTTTGACCGTGCGATTGATGTGTTTGGGAATGCATCTTTATCGTTATATTTGGCGATGGCGTTGTTGTCACTCAAACTATGGCAATTGGCCGATTTGGCAGGTCCGTTGATGGTGATTTTAGGTGCGCAAGCACTCACAATGGCGTTATATGCAGCTTTTGTGACCTTCCGTCTTATGGGGAAAAACTACGATGCAGCCGTGTTGGCAGCAGGACACTGTGGTTTTGGGATGGGGGCAACGCCAACAGCAGTCGCCAATATGCAGGCCATTACCAATATGTATGGTCCATCTTATAAAGCGTTCTTGATTGTGCCACTGTGTGGTGCATTCTTTGTCGATTTAATTAACGTTGCGGTGATTCAATCTATTCTAAAATTCTTTGGTAGCTAAGCTCCAAAGCATTCAGGCTTGATTCAATCATCCACAAAAAATGCCAGTTCAATTGAACTGGCATTTTTATTTGATTTATCGCATTTTAATTTAAGCCATGAAATGCAAGAATCCTGTATAGACCAGGAAACTACCAATTAAACTGAGCCAAACAGGTAGTTTGGATTTTAATAATCCAATCACCAAAACAATAAACAGCAGATCAGTAATACTCAAAACATAACGCTGTGCCATTTCGAGCACCATATACAGCAGCAAACCGACTACCGCTGCATTAATACCTGTTACGGCATGACGAATATAAGCTTGCTGCATCAACCAAGACCAATAAGGCAAAGTCGCAAATACCAAAAAGAAAGATGGCAGAAAAATTGCCAACGTGGCTAAAGTCGCATTCAGCAGCATAGATTCTGTCATTGGAATCAAACTGCCCAAATACGTTGCAAAGCTGAACAGTGGGCCAGGCACCAATTGCGCTATGGCATAACCTAAATCGAACTGTTCTTTGCTGACTAAGCCTGTACTAACAATATCTTGATGTAATAAAGGCAAAATGACATGCCCACCGCCAAAGACCAAAGATGCGGCTTTATAGAAACTTAAATTGGCTGCATAGAGTAAATGAGGTTGTAGCTAGTTTAGCGCGGATAGCACAATAAAAGGTGCAACAAAAAGTACTACCCAAAATGCAGCATAACGACGGTGTTGGGGTAGGTGTGCCGCAGTAAAATGTGTATCTGTCGCCGTTGTATTGGCGGATGAGAGCGTTGCAGTGGGTGTTGTACGTTTGGCCATCCACATGCCCAAACAAGCTGCAATCAGAATCACCACAATTTGATTGAAGCTCAAGGGCACCATATAAATAAATAGGGCAGAAGCGAGCATTAAGGTATATTGCCAAACCGTTTTACAAAAACTGTGCAGCATTTGCCAAAATGCCCAAGCCACCACGGCCAATACGATCAGTTGAATACTGTGAAAGCTATTTGACGACAGTACATCTAAATATTGATGTCCCAAAACTGCAACCAAAGCCATAAACAACGCTGAAGGTAGGGTAAAACCCAACCACGCTAGGACTGCACCCCAATAGCCTTTTTGCAAATAACCAATCGCTAAACCCACCTGACTACTAGTTGGGCCGGGTAAGAGTTGTGCAAGTGCGACAATTTGTGAATACTGGGACTCATCTAGCCATTTCAGTTGTTGCACAAAACGCTGATGGAAAAATACCAAATGCGCTGCGGGCCCGCCAAAAGATAGACCGCCTAATTGCAAAAAAATCCAGAATAATAGGGAATAAGAAGGTGGTTGCATATTATTTTAGATAGATTCAAATTGTGCGCCACTGTAGTGGCTAGACGTGACAGTTTAACGAATTACTACAAGGATCGGTTAAAATAATAGATAGACTATGGGCGCTCATGCAAGGTAAAAACAGATAGCATAACTGTTGACGTTAAGAGGGTTGCTGTATCAAGTAGGCTGATCAACCTTGACACGATTGGCGGTTAAATATCGACTGAAACCTATGGATTCAAGAAGGTCATTATGAAATTTGGGTATGTATCTCTTACAGCATTGTTGATGGTGGGATGTCAGGCAGTGCCATCACAGCAGCAATTTTCGACTCAAACTCTACTTGAGTCGCAGCCCATGGTTGAAGCAGAGTCACGCCTGAATCAAATTGATTTTCGGCAATTAAAACAACAAGAAAAACGTCCAATTGTCGCATTGGTTTTGGGCAGTGGTGGCGCACGTGGCTATGCACATATTGGAGTAATTGAAGTACTTGAACAGTATGGTATTCATCCTGATTTTATTGTGGGTAGTAGCGCAGGCAGCATTGTCGGTTCAATTTATGCCAGCGGTAAAAATGCGCAGCAATTACGTGAAATTGCTATGAATATGAAAGCTAATGATGTGCGGGATGTGACTTTGGATTTAAAAGGCTTTTTTGATGGCAAAAAAGTTGAAAATTATGTCAACGCACAAGTCGATCAACTCCGTTTGGAGCAATTTAAAATCCCGATGTATGTGGTGGCAACAGAATTAAAAGAAGGCAAAAAAGTCGTATTTAATTATGGTAATACGGGGCAAGCGGTGCGTGCGTCAGTGTCTATCCCGAGCATGTTTGTACCCACTAAAATTGCAGAACATGAATATGTTGATGGTGGTTTGGTGAGCCCTGTGCCTGTCAAAGTCGCACGTGATTTAGGGGCAGATATAGTGATTGCCGTGAATATTTTGGCGCAGCCTATTCATACTGAAACCAGTAATGTGTGGGGATTGTTTAACCAAAATATTAATATTATGCAAAAACATTTGGCCAATGAAGAGTTGAAACTGGCAGATGTGGTCATTCAACCCGATTTACGTGAAAAAGCCCATATTTTTGATGTAAAAGGGCGCGAAGCGACGATGCTAGCAGGTGCAGAAGCAACCGCAGCGCAATTAAATAAAATTGATCAGGTCTATCAACAGCATCATTATGCGCATGGACATAGAATTATAGACTATAAAGTGAGTAATAAGTTTGGGCTTTATGGACAGTTTAAATAGCTGTCCAGAGTCTTCATTGAGGTAGCGTCCATGAAATAAATAGATTTAATTTAGGTCTTATTAAGTGGTTAATAAAATTAAACTTAATTCGAGCTTGTTTGTATTTATACCTTTTTCAGTGTTTGATATTTAAAAGTTGAGATGAGCTATTTAGAATTAAAATCAATTTCTATCGTGTTATTTCGCATCGTTTCCATTAATCCTCTTCGGACTTTAAGGAATTTGGTGTAAGTAGTTTAAGAATTGTCTATGCTTGCAAAACAGCCTACATTTTAGAGCTGCAGCTTAAATCTTTATAAAATTGAGAGGTACTTACTGTACGACTTTGAAATTGGACAGCAGGTGATACTTAGCAAGATGTAGTAGGGTATTTTTACAATGAAGAAGATTAATCCAGATGGTTCTTATGTATTTAAAGCTGCCTTAAGTTCCGAGCAAACTTTGATTTATAGTAATGTATCGCAGGAAATGCTGCGCTTGGCTTGAATGCTCTCACTAAATGAAATTTCTTGGGTAAAATAGCCGAAATTTGCTTGATTAATCCATTGAATAAAAGATTTTAGTTTGTTTTTTGAACACTTGAAGCGATGGTATTTACTGTATATTCAATTTGAACAAATATTCTAATTAAAGAAATGAATTAAAAAATAACAGCTTGGGTGTCTTAGGCTTTAGTCTTATAACTCTAAATAAATGTTCACATTAACAATATAAATAATAATGATGCACTTGTTGCCGAAATGAACATTCAAACTTTTATAAACACGATATAATAATACGCTCATATCTTACTGTCTTTAAAAGAGTCTAGAGAACGCAATGTCACCATTAGATCAAATTGCCCCTGTATTAGATGACCAGTCAGAATTGACCATGACCGTGTTAATGACACCCGACATGGCAAATTTTTCAGGGAATGTGCATGGTGGAACAATTTTAAAACTATTGGATCAAGTGGCGTATGCATGTGCGAGCCGCTATTCGGGTAGTTATGTGGTGACCCTTTCGGTTGATAAAGTGAACTTTAAAGAACCGATTCATGTAGGGGAATTAGTGACTTTCCTTGCCAGTGTGAACCACGTCGGTCGTACCTCAATGGAAATTGGGATTCGTGTAGAAGCGCAAAATATCCAAAAGCGTACAGTGCGCCATACCAACAGCTGTTACTTCACTATGGTTGCAGTGGATGAAAATGGTAAACCAAAACAAATCCCTGCGTTGAAATTAGATAACGACTGGAAACGATGCCGCTTTGAAGCAGCGGAGCAACGCAAAGTTGCGCGTTTGCAAGAAAATCATCATCCATCTTGCAGTATTTATAAGAAAACTGAAAAAAACTAAGTTTTCGTCAATCTCAGCTGAACACCTGTTTGCAATTGCATACGGGTTTTTTTGCGGCTATTTTTTTAACTTTGCTCAAGCTTGGTATTGATTAGCCTTATGGATGAACAAAAACTGAGTAAACCGAGAGAGTGGCTTAAAACTCAGTTTTTGTATTTAATTTACATTTTAAAATGTATCGCTTTTTTTAAGGTTGTTGGGTCGATGCTGCTGGTGTTTCAGTGCTAGCTTCAGATGCAGGTTGTGCAGCAGCTTGTTCTGAAGCAGGTCCAGCCACAGTTTCCTGCGTTGAAACAATCACTTTTTCCTGTTCTTGAACTTTCGATTCAGCCTGTGCTGCAAAAGTGGTTGCAGTGGCAAAAGCAAAAGTTGAAGTGAGTAAAATTTGTGTCAATTTCATGGTTTGGCATCCTTATTTAAAGTTTTCACGAATGATCAAAATGTTCAGCAAAAGCATGAAATAAAAAAACTTAATGCGGCTAAAGTGTTCAAGTCAGTCATCACCTGATTTGAACGAGCTGAACAGGAACTCATCCTAATAGCCTTGGTGTAGGATCAATGCTTGCAACAAAGCAAAACAAAGATGGTTACTTGAATCGCACAATGATGATGAACAGGTTTAATTTTGGTAATTTTTGTTAAATAAAAGTAGCCAAATTTAGCGAAAATGACTGTATTTTATGCAAGAAAACTGCAGGGTTAGCAATAAAACATAACATCAAGCGACTAAAACTTGGTGAATCTGCTAAAACAAGTGGCAAATCATTACGCAATAAATGTAAGAAAATTTTTCAAGTCACGACATCAATGAATATCAACAATTGGATAAATTTGTGTGTGTTTAGATTCAGATTGATCTCATCGCTAAACTTGCTTAGCATGCTTGAGTTGTTTGAAACTCAATAAAGTGAGCTTATTTTGAAATTAATTGCACCACAAAAAGCAGTCCCGACGCATATTATTTCTGGTTTTCTCGGTGCAGGAAAAACCACATTATTGAAACAGTTACTCATCCAAAAACCTGAACATGAAGTCTGGGCGGTGCTGATGAATGAATTTGGACAAATCGGTGTCGATCAACAACTTTTACCTCAGCAACAAGGCTATCAGGTCAAAGAATTATTGGGCGGCTGCTTATGTTGTAGCAGTCAGTTGCCTATGCAAATTGCCTTGTCGCGTTTATTGTCTGAAGCGAAGCCTGACCGTTTATTCATTGAACCGACAGGTTTGGGGCATCCTGCGCAACTCGTGGAACAATTGACTGAACCACATTGGCATACCCATTTATCGATGCGTGCCTTGGTTACGGTGGTCGATGGTTCGCGTTTGCATGATCAGGCGTGGACGCAGCAAAACTTGTATGCCGATCAGCTCAAAGCTGCACAAATTATTGTGGTGTCACATGCAGATCAAATGCAGGTGGCAGATGAGCAGGCGCTGGTGCAGTTGCAACACGAATATCAAGCCTATGCGCAAAAATGGTTGAAAGCGGAACAGGGTAATCTGGCTTTGATTGAAATTGATACGCTGTATGTCGGCACACAGCGTAAAATTCAGCCTTTATTAAAATTACAAAAAACGCTGATTCCAGCTGCAAATACGTCTGAACCAGAAATTAAACAGTTGCCATATCATTATGTAGAAACTGCTCAGGGTTATTCGGTAGCGGGCTGGAAATTCCCTAAACGCTGGCAATTCGATTTTTATCCACTTCTAGATTTACTCTGTGAACAGCAAGATTGGTTACGCATTAAAGGGATTTTTTATAGCAATCAGGGCTGGAAAAGTTTTAACTTCAATCCCCAGCAATTTAACTATCAATCTACCGATGAAGGGATAGACAATCGAGTGGAAATTATTTATCAAACCGAGCGGGATTGGTTACAGTTTGAGGCTGCGTTATTGGCGTGTCGGGTTGATGCTGCTACAGCTTTTGAATGAAATCTATGTGCTCTCGGGCAAACGATAAAGCAAAATCCCAGAAAATCTATTATGCTTAGCGGCAAATTTGAACATGGTTTTAGGAATAGACAATGGCGCTAAAAGCGACAATTTATAAGGCAGATTTGAACATTGCTAATATGGATGTGCATCAATATGGTGACTATCAACTAACCATGGCATTACATCCTTCTGAAACCATTGAGCGTTTGATGGTGCGTATTTTGGCATTCGCACGTTATGCAGATGAAGCTTTGGAATTCACCAAAGATTTGTTTGAAACCGATGAGCCTGCTTTGTGGGAAAAAGACTTAACAGGGCAGTTAATCAAGTGGATTGAAGTCGGTTGCCCAGATGAAGATAAAGTCAAAAAAGCCAGTGCACGTTGTAAGCAAGTTGCGATTATTGCCTATGGTTCATCGGTAGATGAGTGGTATAAACGTAATAGTAAAATCAAAACATTAAATAATGTTGAAGTATGGCAATTATCGCAAGCGAGTACTGAAGCCATTCAAGCTTTATGCGAACGTACCATGCAGTTGCAGTTGAATGTGATGGATGGTGAATGGACATTGATTGGCGCTCAAGCACAGGCGCAGATTGAGTGGATACAGTTACAATAACACTTACCCGAGTTGGCAATTATCTTAAACATCGAAGTGTAAATATTTGGAGATGAACATGAGTGCGGAATTAGAAATTATTGATTTGGTGGTGGGCGAGGGTAAAGAAGCGGTCAAAGGCGCTTTAATTACTACGCATTACACAGGTTGGTTGGAAGATGGCACAAAGTTTGATTCATCCTTGGACCGCGGCAGCTATTTCGAAACCGTGATTGGTACAGGTCGTGTCATTAAAGGCTGGGATCAAGGCATCATGGGGATGAAAGTGGGTGGTAAACGGAAACTTGTGGTACCTGCGCATTTGGCTTATGGTGAGCGCAAAATGGGCAATATCATTCCTGCCAATTCGAATTTAATTTTTGAAATTGAATTGTATGATGTGAAAACACGCGATCAATAAATCCTGTTTAATTTAGCCATACAGCTAGAATTTAAGTCATTCATCCAATGTCAGTACGGTCTAATATGAATGACTTAATTTTTTTACTTTAAATTTAGTGCAAGAACGATTAGATTGAAAAATAAGCACAATAGGGTTTTTGCATTTTTGAAATTCATTCGGATGTGGCACATACGTGCATTATTATTCTTGATTTTACTGTTTAGTGTACTCACTCCACAGTGTGTGTTGGCACAATATGAGTCTGCACCTAAATCTTATTATCTACATCAACAACTGCTCAATTCAGTTCAATTTACTGAAGATAAAACGAGTATTTTGAGTGGGCAATGGTTGTTTTATCCGCAACAATTGATTCAAGAACCCAGTGCAGTACTGACATCGAATACCGTTGAATTGCCTGCTTCATTTGAAGATTTAATGGGCAATGCCAATACGTATGGCACTTTTATTGGGCACTTTCAAATTCCAAAAGAGTTTTTAGGCAGAAGTATTGCGATTTGGATTCCCAACCAGTATGGCGCATATCGGGTATTCTTAAATGGCGATCCATTGGTGCGTGTTGGGACAGTCGGTGTAGATGCAAGTCATCACGAAACCGAAAATGCCCCACGAATTGCATATTTTGTCCCTGAAAGTGAATATTTTACCCTAACCATTCAAGCGTCTAGTTTTCAAAGCTTGCAAGGTGGTTTAAAAAATCCAATGAAAATTGGTTTAAGTCGTACCATCAATCAACAGTATCAGCGTTTGATGATGAGTATTGCCATGATTTCTGGGGCAGTACTTGGTGTTGGTTTGTTTACCTTGATGTTTTCGGCATTTAGTCTTGCAAATGGCGGCAAGACCAAGCTTATGTTTATTTTTGGCTTGTTTATTGTTTTTCTAGCATTACATAATTTATTTTCTCCGCCCTATGCTTACACCACTTTCCTGAATTTAAGTTGGTCTTGGGGAATAAGGCTCGAATATTTATTTAGTTTTCTCGCGATTTTATTTTTCCTGAGTTATATGTTTTTGCTCAGTTCGCGCTATTTACATCGTTGGGTATATAGCGCGGCAATGCTGTTATTAAGCTTTAATATTGGGGTGACGCTGTGGGCAGAACCCACTATTTTTCAGCAGTTCGCATTTTATAGTTCTTTTTTCTTTGTGCTGGTTTTGGCAAATTTTGCCTATGGGTTTTATCAAACTCTGCGTTCAGGAGAGCATTATTCCAAAATCAATTTTTGGGCAGTGATTATTTTATGTGGCACATTTATTCATGATTTTTTATTAATGCTGAATCTGGTCAATTCCATTCATTTATCATTTATTTCGACCAGTATTTATGCATTGCTCATCATGTTTCAGCAGGCACGAAATTATGCCTACCATAACTTGCGCATTGAACGCTTGAACCAAAAGCTGATTCATTTAAACAACTCGTTAGATTTAAAAGTGCAGGAACGCACTGAACAACTCAGTCTTTTGAATGAAAAACTGGAAATACAGATTAATACTGATGCATTAACGGAGGCGTATAACCGCCGTGCATTAAATGAAGAAATTCAGCGTTTGTATTTTGAAACCTTGCAAAATAAGCGACATATTTTGGTTTTTGCGATGCTCGATGTCGATTATTTTAAAAAATACAATGATCATTATGGGCACTTAAAAGGCGATCAAATTCTGCAAAACCTAGTTAAAGTTTTACAAGATACTTTGCCTAAAAATGCGTTTGTGGCACGTTATGGGGGTGAAGAATTTGCCATTTTACTGCACGATATTCCGCAACCTGCGATTGCACCACTCATGCAAAAGGTCTTGCAGGCTGTACGTGATGCAGCTTTTGAGCATGTAGCACGAGAAGACCATAAACAATATGTGACTTTAAGTATCGGTGTAGCGTGGATGACTCGCGCACAAGCGTATACGCACGTGGATGATTTTATGAAAGCTGCAGATGCGCATTTGTATCAAGCCAAACATGCAGGACGCGATCAGGTAGTAATTCAAACTTAATATGTTGACGCTACTCTACATGGCTTAAAGATAGCTCTGAATTTTTTGTTGAAGTTGTACGACAGAAACATTGCCCGACAGTCGTTCAACAATTTGCCCATCTTTAAAAATCAGAGTGGTCGGTAAACCAAAGACTTGATAACGCAAAGTTAAAATTGGAGATTGATCGACATTCACTTTGCCAAACTTTACCGAAGCATCAAAAAGTTGGGCAAGCTGCTCAAAAAATGGTGCATTTTGAACACAAGGCGTACACCACGTCGCATAAAAACGAATCACCGCAACGCCTGTTTCATATTCAAACTCACGGTAATTATTTTCGTTGTATTCCACAATTTTTGACATCACACACGCTTTAATCATAAATAAAAATTTAATCACGCATGAAACACCACGGCATGAGAATTATACCTAAGTTAATCTGGGTTTTAATGCTTTGCTGTTTTATGTTCAAATAGTCAGAATTCATATCAGCATCAAACAATCAGGAATTTGCCATGACACAAAACACAATGCAGCAGATTATTATTACAGAACCAGGTGGCCCAGAAAAATTAGCCTATGAAACGGTTGCAATACCTGAGCCACAAGCCAATGAGGTTTTGGTCAAAGTACATGCTTTTGGTTTAAATCGTCCTGATATTTTACAGCGCCAGGGGTTGTATCCTATGCCTAAAGGTGTGACGCAAGTGCCAGGCTTAGAAGTAGCAGGCGAAGTGGTTGCTGTGGGTGCAGATGTCAGCCAATTTAAAGTTGGTGATGCTGTGTGCGGCTTAACCAATGGTGGTGGTTATGCAGAATATTGTGTTGTACCTGAAAGCCAGACTTTGACGATTCCAACAGGTGTCAGCTTTGTGCAAGCCGCAGCGATACCTGAAACATTTTTTACTGTGTGGGCCAACGTGTTCCAAATGGGCAAAGCCAAAGCGGGCGAAACGGCATTAATTCATGGTGGCACCAGTGGCATTGGTACAACTGCTTTAATGCTGTGTAATGCCTTAGGTTTAAAAACTTTTGCAACTGTAGGTTCAGATGAAAAAGTAAAGGCAATTTCACATCTCACCACAGCCATTAATTACAAAACACAAGATTTTGAACAAGTGATTAACGCAGCGACAGACAATGCTGGGGTCGATATCATTTTAGATATTGTTGGTGCACCGTATTTGGAACGTAATTTAAATTTATTACGCCGTGATGGTCGCTTGGTGTATATCGCATTTTTAGGGGGTGCAAAAGCCAAAGAGGTGAAACTTGGTCAAATCATGATGAAGCGTCTTACTATTACTGGTTCGACCATGCGCGCCCGCAATACTGCAGAAAAAGCTGAAATTGCCAAAGGGTTGCAAGAGATCGTTTGGCCATTGTTAGCAAAAGGTGAATGTCTGCCTATGATTTATAAAACCTTTAAGTTTGATCAAATTCAACAGGCACATGCCGAAATGGATACAGGCGAGCACGTGGGTAAAGTAGTGGTGGAAGTGATTTAAAGACTCCAAATTTAAAATCAACATGCAAAAAAAACTGACTGAGTGTCAGTTTTTTTATGCGTATTTTATAGAGAATTTAAAAAAAATTTTGAATCAGTTTTAGCAATTATTTGGCTTTGTTGCATAAATATGTAAGCATCAGATTTAAATAAATTTAATTTTGGATAAGAAATAATCAAAACATTTAAAATCATATAGTTATGAAATCTTTGTGCAACAAAGCCGATCAAAACTGAAAGATAGATTTTAAACTGCTGCACTGTAATAGGTACAGCACAGCAGGGTGTGAACAATTGCTTCGGAATGTGTCGAGCTTTTAGCTAAATTATGCGAAAATAGCGTTTTGCTATTTTTGTCCAAGGACAGTACATGATTGACCAATCTCCTGAATCATTAAGTGATATCGAAATACTCGACATTTTGCAGTCTATGAAAAGCGATGAGTTAGACACAGAGGCAAAAGAAATTATCCGTAATGGTGGGAAAGCAGGTCGTCAGGAAGCGCATAAAGCAGCGTTGGTGGCATTGAATCAGTCATTTGAGAGCAAATTTGTAGAAGCGGTAAGTTTGGCTTTGCAGTTAAACGAAGCGCAAATGAAAAAAATCCGTTATAAAAAAGACCGTGTACGTATTTTAAAAGCACGTGGAATTGATTATTTAGCCATCGATGGTGCAGAAACCGCGCAAGTATTGGCTCAGGTTGCACAAGCAATTATGCGTGAAGATGCTGTGGTGACGCATGATTTGCACAATATTTTTCCTTTCTGGAAGGAGGGTTGGCCGATGGTGCAATTCGACAATGTCTATAAAATTTTAGCTGAAGATATTGCGATACACTATCAAGCGGTATTAGATGAATTGATCAGTAAATATTAAATAAATACTCAGCTGAATTTTAGATGTATCAGTTAAGATTTGAAAAAAGCACCGCTTATTTTGATGTGGTGCTTTTTTGTAAATACTAGAAAATGTGGATGCAGATCAGGTCCTTACGAATACAGTGAATCTCACTATCCATCTGCTTCAGTGTTGTCTTGTATTTCTTGCGTTTCTACAATTCGTGTCACTAAAAGTTGGTCAATTTTAAAATGATCGACATCGACTACTTCAAATTTATAACCATCAAAATGTACAGAGTCGGCAGGACGCGGGATTTTACGTAGCTTATACATCATAAAACCTGCAATGGTTTCATAATTTTCATCATCTGGCATTTCATCAATTTGCAGCGCGTGTTTAATGTCTTCAATTGGCGTACTGCCATCAATTAACCAAGAGTGGTTATCACGTTTAATGATTTGCTGATCTTCTTCAATAGGTGTTACCCAATCGCCCATCACAGTAATCATAATGTCAGACAGGGTAATTACGCCTACAACCAATGCATATTCATTAATCACTACGGCAAATTTTTCTTTGGTCGAGCGGAAACGATCTAATACTTCAGACAGCGTGAGTGTATCTGGAATGGTTAATACATTACGGATGGTGCTTTCATTCAGTTGTAGTAAAGATTGATTATTCAGGATTCTGACCAAAATATCTTTAGCATCAACATAGCCGATCACATCATCAATATTTTCACTGCAGACTAAAAATTTCGAATAAGGATATTCTGCAAGTTTTTGACGAATACTGGCTTCTGATTCCTTTAGAGTAAAAAACACCACATTTTCACGTGTGGTCATACTCGAAGGTACGTTACGTTCTTCAAGTTCAAACACATTTTCGATAAAGTGATGTTCCTGCTTTTGTAAAACACCTGCTTGAGCACCAGCATCCATGACTGCAGAGATATCATCAAACGTAATATTGTCTTCGCGCGTGGTATTGACTTTAAATAAGCGGAACAACACATTGGCAATCGCATTAATCATCCATGCCAAAGGCTTGCATACCCGAATAAAAATTTGAATCGGGTTAATCACCGATATCGCAATTTTTTCAGGGGCAATCATTGCCAAACGCTTAGGCATCAGGTCAGCAAATAAAATAAATAGGGAAGTCACTAAGGTAAATGACAAGGCAAAACTAAGCGTTTCAGCCCATGGCCCTTGATAAAAGCGTACTACAAGATTGTAGAAATAAGGACGAAAAGCACCTTCACCTAAAATACCACCTAAAATGGCAACTGCATTTAAGCCAATTTGGGAGGCAGCAAAAAAGTCAGCTGAATTTTCTTGCAGGTCTAAAACTTTTTGAGCACGTTCATCGCCTGATTCGGCTAGAATTTTCAGTTTAACTTTACGTGCACCAGCCAACGCAATTTCAGTGAGCGATAAAAAACCAGCTCCGACAATGAGGATGAAGATAATAACAATATTCTGGAAGAGGCTCACGAATCCACCTGTGGATTATATTATTTTAAATATAACAATTTGAATCTTTATTCAATCATGATTAAACAATGAGGAATATCTAAATATTCCTCATTTGAGTATAAGCTTTTGTGCCGATAAGTTCAGTGAATTTTTAATTAATAGGCTGAAAATTGAGAGTTATTCAATAAAAACTCACGGTTTTCTTCTTCAATCATTTGGCGCGCTACATATAAAATTAATTGGCGTAACCAACGGTGTGCAGGGTGATGATGTAACAACGGACACCATGCCATCTTTAATTCAAATTCTGGAATATAAAATGGCGGGTCTTTAATCAGTAAATTCTGGCTTTTGGCCTGTAAAAGCGCAATACGGGTAGGCAAGGTTGCGACTAAATCCACATTAGATGCGAGTAGTGCAGGCATTTGATAATGACGGGTAAATACCGAAATTTTACGTTTTTGTCCAATACGCTCTAAAGCTTGATCAATCCAGCCGAGACCTGCTTGTTTTTCAGGATTCACACCAAAACCAACGCCCATACCTGTTTTAGAAACCCAAATATGTTGTGCATCTAAGTAGCTTTTTAAATTGAGGTTATTGGCAGCAGGGTGTTTATGATTGAGCAGGCAAGAGAAACTATCACGCCAAACTAAAACTTGATGGAAACTTTGAGGAATTTCATTAAAACGGTTAATCGCTAAATCGACTTTACCTTGCTCCATGTCACGGTAAGACACATCACTTGGTGTTAAAAAGTCCAATACCACATTGGGTGCTTCAGAGCGTAAAGCTTTAACCAAGCGTGGTACTAATGTGGCTTCTGCGTAATCGGAAGTCATAATCCGAAATACACGATTTGAAGTATAAGGACGGAACTCGGTACGAGGTTCCAAAATCATAGAAAGGTCAGATAAAGCATCACGGATACGCGGTTGTAATTCAAGAGCGCGTTCAGTTGGTGTCATACCTTCAGAAGATCGAATCAGCAGGGGATCATTAAATAAATTGCGCAAACGACGTAAAATGTTACTCATTGCAGGTTGGGTAACACCCAATTGTTCTGCAGCACGGGTTACATTTTTTTCACGAAGTAATACGTCAAGATAAATTAATAGATTAAGATCAACCCGCTCCAGATTCATAAAATAAATACCGAAAATAAAATCACTAAATTATTGGGATTATGCCATAAGCCGTAAGGCTTGTGTATAAATGATGACGAAAAAATCGACGAGATAAACAGCAAAAAAATCTGAAAAACAGCCAACCCAGCATTGTTTGCAAAAATGAAGGGTGCCTAGAAATTCATTTATATTTTAATTTTAAATGCAAAAACACTTAAAAGCATTGGCTGAACTGATAGCAGATAATATGTTGTCTGAAACTTATGCGGTTACTTTGAGCTGAAAAGCATCAAAACTTTGCAATAAAATGGCAGATATTGCCAATGCATGTATTTTTGTTATGAAAGGCAAGACTTAAGTCTAATGCAGAAAATATCGGCACAAAATAGAATTTGTAAGCAAAGATATTTGACAAAATTTCTAATTAATACATTAGGACTTACGCACTATCATTTATAGATTCTCTGTGGTAGCAGATGATTTTTATCGAGAATAAAGTCATCAATGAAGTCTTTGATGATTGGTCTAAATAATTTCTTCTGCC